>JBKPSE010000586.1:0-5353 GCA_046765855.1 Acidobacteriota bacterium
GTGCTCGATCACGCGCGCCGCCACTCGTTTCGCGTCTTCGATGCACGTGTTGACGGCGACGCCGCGATAGGAATTCCCGGTGAGAAACAGTCCGGGATATGCCGCCAGTGCGGCATCGATCCGCTCGAGCCGGGCGACGTGTCCGGTCGTGTACTGCGGGATGCCTCGGCGATGGCGCACGATGTGGACGAATTCCGGCGCCAGCCGCAGCTTCATCGTTCGCTCGAGGTCGGCGCGGACGGTTTCGAGCAGCTCGCCGTCGCTCAGATCGACGGCACCCGCGTCCGTCGCCCCGCCGATCATGATCCGCAGCAGCGCTTTGCCCACCGGAGCGCGGTTCGCATAAATGCTCGTCTCCCAGAGCGCTCCCAGGATGCGGATCCCTTCGCCGCGCGGCACGAGAAAGCCGAAGCCATCGAGCGGACCGCGATCGGCGGCCAGATCCGCGGCATCGTAGCCGAGGCAGACGACAGCGATGGGCGCCGTCTCGATTGCGGAAAGTGCCGTCGCCCCGGCTGGCGCGAACGGACGGAGCAGATCGGCGGTATCGGATGCAGGGCCGGCGAGCACGACCGCGTCGGCTTCGAGCCGCTGACCGTCGATCGACAGGCTGTAGGCGCGTGCGCCAACGAGGCGCGGTCCGGGACCGGATGTGGCCTGCCGCACGTGCAGATGATCGACGCGGCGCCCGGTGCGCACGATCGGACCCAGCGCCCTCTGCGCCCCGCGCACCAGATCTTCCATGCCGCCGACGAACGAAGTGAGGCGCCCGGCCGGCGCACCCATCCCGTTGCTGTGGGGCTTTTCACGGCGTTTCGCGAGCATGGCGCGCACGAGACTTCCGTGGTTGGCTTCCATTTCGTACATCTTGGGGAAGCAGGCGCGCAGCGACAGCTGACTCGCATCGCCCGCGAAAATACCGGAGACCATCGATCCGACGAGCACGTGCGCCGCTTCGTGGCCGATGTGCCGTTCCGCGAACTGCAGGATGCTTTCGTCATGGCGCGGCGGCCGCGCGGAAAACGGTTCGCCAAGCACACGCAGTCTGGCGGCGGGCGACAGCAGACGCGACAGTGCGAACGCCCCGGGCGACAGCGGCACTTCGTGCAGATGTCCGCGACGGTAGATGTAGCGCTTGCGTGCTGCGTCGCGGCTGGGCATCAGCCGCGTGTTCAGGCCGAGCGCCTCGACGAGCTCCAGAGTGGCCGGCGCGTTGTCGAGAAAGCCATCAGGGCCTGACTCACAAAGATAACCATCGATTTCTTCTGATCGAATGTGCCCGCCGATGCGTTCGCGTCCCTCCAGCACGACAATCTCGGCGTCCAACGACTGGGTCCTGAGGGCGTGGGCGGTTGCCAGTCCTGCGATGCCGCCGCCCACGATCGCGATGCGTGTCATACGGGAGCTCCTGCGAGCGCCGCGGTTGCAAGCCTCTCGCCGCTGCAGCATTCGCACCGGCCGCAGGACGCGGTGCAGCCTGCCAGATGATCCTCGACGAGCGCGCCGAGCGCGGCGATGAAGCGCGGCGAGGTGTTCAGCGCGTCGCTGCGCCAGTAACCGGTGATGCCGGCGGCCCGGGCGCTCTCGGCGAACAACTGATCGACTTCGTAGAGCGTCTCGATGTGGTCCGAGACAAAGGACATCGGCACCATGAGCACGTTCCTGACGCCTTCGTGTCCGAGTGATTCGAGCATCTCCTCGGTGCCGGGACCGATCCACTTCACGGGACCAGTGCGCGATTGATAGGCGAGCACGTCGCGCGCCGTGAAGCGCAGCCGCGCGAGGATGCCGGCGCGGGTCGCCTCGATGTCGTCGACGTACGGGTCACCCTCGTCGATGAACCGTTGCGGCAAGCCATGGGCGCTGAAGAGCAGAACCGTGCTTTCCCGCAGTCCGGCGGGAATTTTCTCCCATGCGTCGTTCACCGATTCGGCCATCGCCTCGAGGTATCGCGGGTCGGCCGCATACCGGTCGATGTGTGTAACCTCGAAGTTCAGCGTGCTCCATGCCGGCTTGTTCAAGGTGCGCTCGAACTCCCGAATCGAGGATCCGGTCGTCGCCTTCGAATAGTGCGGAAACAGCGTCAGCGTGACGATCCGCCGGATCCCGGCGTCGGCGATCGCGCGCAGCGCATCGTCCGATGTGGGACGCGAGTAGCGCATCGCGATGAACACCTTGTACGCGGCAGTTCCGGCGGCGGCATTGAGGCGCTGCTCGAGCGACGCCGCCTGATCTCGTGTGATCCGCAGCTGCGGCGATCCACCGCCAATCGACGCGTAGTTGCGGCGCACCGACGGTCCCCGCAGCTTGGCGATGACGCGCGCGAAGACCGGCTGAATGGCGGCGCCGAGCGGGAGCTCGATGATCTCGCGATCCGAAAACAGGTTGACGAGAAACGGCTCGACCGACGCGAGATCGTCCGGTCCTCCGAGGTTGAACAGCAGAACGGCGGTAGTGGCGGTCATGGGTGCGGTTCTCAAATGGTGCGTGAAAAAGTCGGGCGGTTCTGGTGCGCCGCCAGGTAACGGTCGAACGTCATGCAGATGTTGCGGACGAACAGCCGCCCGCGCCTGGTGACGGTCAGGGCCTCAGGACTGACCTCGAGCAGCCCATCGTCGACCGGTCCGTCGGGCTCGCGGAGTTGCTCGATCTCGGCGCGGAAGTAGTCGGACATGTCGACGCCGAACCGCGCGCGGAGCTGCGAGTTGTCGAGGCGGAAATTGCACATCAACTCGGCAATCACGAAGCGGCGCAGCTTGTCGTCCTGGCTGAGCGCGTAACCCCGTTCGATCGGAAGGCGGCCGCCGTCGATCGCTTCGTAATAGCGGGCGAGCGACTTGTGATTCTGGGCGAAGGCGCCGGCAACATCGCTGATTGCCGACACGCCGAGCGCGATGCTGTCGGGCGCGGGACGCGTCGTGTAACCCATGAAGTTGCGGTGCAGCCTGCGCTCGCGCGCCGCCACCGCCAGGTCGTCGCCGGGCAGCGCGAAGTGATCCATGCCAATCGATTCGTAGCCGGCGCCGGTGAACGCTTCGATGGCAGTCGCCAGCAGGCGGCGCTTTTCGTTGGCGTCCGGCAGATCGATCGGGTCGATTACCTTTTGATTCGGCCGCAGCCACGGCACGTGCGCGTAGGAATAGACGGCAAAGCGATCCGGCAGCATCTCGACGACGCTGGCGAGCGTGCGCTCGAAAGAGGATACGGTCTGACGAGGCAGACCGTAGACCAGATCGAAGTTGATCGAGTCGAACCCCTCGTCGCGCGCGGTCCGGTAGAGGTGCCGCGTCTCGACTTCGGACTGGTGCCGCTGAATCGCGTTCTGCACCGCCTTGTTGAAGTCCTGAATGCCGAACGACAGGCGGTTGAACCCCAGCCTGCGCAGCAGCGCAATCTGCTCGCGCGTCGTCACGCGCGGATCGATCTCGATGGCGCGCTCGGCATCGGCGGTGACGTCGAAGTGGCGCTGGACGATGCCGTCGAGGCGTGCGATTTGATCGGGACTCAGATAGGTAGGTGTGCCGCCGCCCCAGTGATACTGAACGACGGTGCGCCGGCCGCCGAGCGCAGCGGCCGCCATGCCGATCTCCCGCTCGAGATACTCGAGGTAGGTCGCCGCTACGTCTTTCTTCCTGGTGGCAATCACCGCGCAGCCGCAATAGGCGCAGCGCGATTCGCAGAACGGCACGTGCAGATAGAGCGACAGCGGCTGGTCGCGCAGCGTCGCCGCCGCGTGCAAGCGCCCGTTGTAATCCTCGGCCGTAAACCCGGAGTGGAATTCCACCGCAGTGGGATAGGACGTATAGCGCGGGCCCGGGCGATCGTAGCGCTCGATCAAGCCGGCGACGTCGGCGGATTCGAGGAGTCTGCTCATCATGCCGGAGCGGTATCACAAGGGTTGTGCCCGTCTCCGTATTCGCGAAAATCCGAAGGAAATTGCGGCACTGCCGGGTGTCCGGCAGCAGGCCACGCTGGCGCTGCCGGAAATCCGTCAGCGCTGCCACGGGGCGTGCCGGTCTTCCGCCAGTCGTGCGCGAATTGGAGGAAATCCGTGGAATTCCTTGGTCAATCGCGCTGGCATCGCCGTTGCGGTGCGCCTCTCCGACGTGCTCGACGCTCCCGCGTTCTCATTCGAGTCGATTGTCGTCGGACAGAGTCCGCGGATGCGGACGGTGTTCGACTTCGTTCGCGTGATCGCGGACAGCGAAAGCAACGTGCTGATCGTCGGAGAGACGGGGACCGGCAAGGAAACGATCGCCAATCTCATTCATCATTCGAGCCGGCGGCGGCGCAGACCATTCGTCGCGGTGAGCTGCGCAATTCTCACCGAGACGCTGATCGAATCGGAGTTGTTCGGCCACGAGCGCGGCGCATTCACCGGCGCGCTCAAGGATCACGTCGGCCGCTTCGAGGCGGCCAACGGCGGCACCATTTTCCTCGACGACATCGACGACGTGCCGCGCGGCGTGCAGGTGAAGCTGCTGCGGGTGCTGCAGAACCGCACCATCGAGCGCGTCGGCGGCACGCACGCGATCCCGATCGACGTCCGGGTGATTACCGGATCGAAGCGCAGCCTCCAGCAATTGGCCGACGATGGACAGTTCCGTGAGGATCTCTTCTACCGGTTGAACGTCGTCCCGATCTTCCTGCCGCCGCTGCGCGAGCGGCGCGAGGACATTGCGGCGCTCACCGATCACTTCCTGCGCCGCTTCACGCTCGCCCGTGAGGTCGAGACGCCGTCGGTCTCGCCGATCGTCCGCCAGGCGTTCGCGCGCTACAACTGGCCCGGCAACGTGCGCGAGCTCGAGAACGCCTGCGAGCGGATCGCGCAGACCTGCACGTGTTCGACGGTCCGGGTCGGCTGCCTGCCGGCGAGCGTGTTGTTCGGATCCGCGGACGGCACGCACGTCGCGACCACGACCGCCGACGTGCCGCGCGCGCCCGCGCGCGTGTCGCTCGACGCACGCCTGCACGAAGTAGAAGCGCACCTGATTGGCTGGGCTCTCGAGGTGAGCCACGGCAACAAGTCCCGGGCGGCGGAGCTTCTGCGCATCAAACGCTCGACCCTCGGCGACCGCATCCGCCGGCTCGGCCTCGATCACCAGGTCAACGAAACGAAGAACGACGGCGAGCGCGCGCAGTGAACTCCACGGAGCGGGGCTTCGGATCCCCCGAGTGAGCATGTAGCGGAGTGCGAGCGGCCCGAGGGACGAGGGCGCGAGCGACGCGACGCGCCCCTCGCGAACGGAGCGGGGCTCTGGGGCCCCCGCGAGTGAGCGAGTAGGGGAGTCCGAGGGGGCGACGAGCGAGGCATGCGGGCGCGAGCGACGCGACGCGCCTCTCGCGCACGGAG
>JBKPSE010000587.1:0-4179 GCA_046765855.1 Acidobacteriota bacterium
ACCTGGATGTGCCGCGGCCCGAGCACCATCGCGCTCGACACCAGCACGCCCATCGACACCACCGTGCCGAAGGCGGTACCGAGATACGCCGTGGTCGTGTTCACCCACAGCTCCTGCTCGGTCAACTTTTCCTCCACCGTCCCTGAGGAATAGAAATTCAGCAGGTAGGGACTCACGGTGGCGCCGACGATGCTGACGGCGATGAACGCGTATCGCAGGTAGTGATGCTGCGGCAGCGTCGGCACGAGCGATCGGCCGAGATCGGCGACATCCGGTCCCAGCTTCCAGGCCGAGACGACGAACGAGAGCGTAATCAATCCGAGCAGGCCGATGCCGTATTCGATGACGCCGAAGCCGCACGTCCAGAGCACGGCGAGGGCAAGCGCGCCGAGCGGCAGAATCCACCACTGAAAGCCAATGCCGGTGAGCAGCTTGACCGCGATCGCCGCGCCGCCGATTTCCGCGGAGAGCAGGAGCACGTCGACGATCAATTCAGCGCTCAACGGCACGATCTGAAAACCGATGCCGAAGCGCTCGCGCACCGCGGATAGCATGGAACGCTTGCTCAACGCGGCGAGGCGTCCGGACATCTCCACCAGCATCGCCAGCATCAGGCCGGCTGCGGCGACCGCCCACAGCAGTTGAAAACCGAATTCCGAGCCCGCCTGCGCCGACGTCGAAATCGATCCCACTTCGACGAAGCCGCCGATACTGGTGACGACGCCGAGAATGAGATCGACGATCGCGCTCACCGCTGCTCCGGCTTGATCGGAATGGCGCCGAGATGCTGGCGTGCCGCGGCCGGGTCAGCGTCCCGCACGTCGCTCAGCAGCGACGCGATCAGCCGCGACAGTTTCTCCGCGTCCTGCGACAAGGCCGCGCCGCGCGGATCGGAAAGCGTTTCCGCCGACGCGGTCAGCGCCGTCCGCTCCTGCTCGACGAGCAGAAGTGTCTGCTCGAGCGCTGTCGCTGTATAGGTCCCCGAGACCGCGCCACTCAGCCATGCCTGGCCGATCGCCTCGGTGGTCGCGCCGAGCGACGCGAAGGCTTCCTTATGTTGTTGAAGGCGCGCGTCCTGGCGCGTACAGGCGGACGCGGCTAGGGCGGCGGCAAGCAGAACCGTCCGGATAGCGTGCATCCAACCAGGCACGCCGTCCGGGGAGCAAGATTCGGACCGTCAGTAGCTGATCGCCCCTTCGATGGTCGCGGTCGTTGCGAAGCCGAGTCCGCCGTCTGGCAGCAGGAACGGATGTCCGACCAGCGAGAAGGTATATGACCCCGTCGCGTCGGCAAATCGACCGGTGCCGCCCGTCACGTCGCATGCGAGGGTTCCCTGCACGATGCCGGAGACGGGATCGAACACGGGCACGCCCGAACAGAACGCGGTCAAGGTGTCGCCGTTTGCCGCAGTGAAGATCTGCTCCCCTTCGGTGAGACCGGTAAAGATGTTGGTCGTGTGCGGAGAGACCATCGTGCTCTTGCCAAGGTGCGTGAACTCGCCGCCGCCCGCCGCGACGATCTGCACGACAGGAAACGTCGTGAAGGGATCCGCGGAAATCGTTTCTCCCGTCCACGTCCCTTTGAACGGTACGGTCTGCTCGGCGCTCGCCGCTGTCGTCGTCAGCGCCAGGACCGCGAGAGTCGACGCGCACAGCCATCTACGCAGCATGAGTTGCTCCTCGGCAGTCCGAACGTATTACCAGTTCAACGGGTCAGGGAAGAATTCCTGCGTCAGTTCCTCGTAGTACGGCCGCAGCTCTTCGAGTCTGGGACGGTCGTCTGCCTTCGAATAGAGATCGTAGCGGTTGAACGCGCGCACCCATTTCAGCATCGCGCGGTCTTCGTCGTTGCACAGGTAGTCGTATTCCCCTTCGCGATGCCAGGCGTAAAAGGAGTGATAGCGAATCATGTACAGCGCTTCGATCGGCAGGCGGTCCTTGACGACGTGATAGAGGTACTCGTCGTGCCCCCACGACATGTGGACGTTCTGCAGGCCGCAGTTCTGTTCGTAGATGCCAAGCTCGGTCGAGTAGACGGGGTGCGTCGCATCGGGATTGAGCGCGAAGAAATCCGAGTGGACGATCTTCGGTGAAAAGCGGCAGCCGACCGGGTTCGTGTCACCGACCACCGCCCACTGCGGCTCGCCGAACTTGCACAAGACTTTGCCCAGATCGTGAATGAATCCGGTCGCGACCATCCAGCGCGGTTGATTGGCGCGGCGCGCCGCTTCCGCGGTCTGCAGCGCGTGATCGATCTGGGTGAAGGTGGTATCCGGATCGCTCTCGTCCACCAGATCGTTGAGGTGCTCGAGCATCTGCCAGACCGTCATGCGCTCGCGGTTGAGCGGCAGGTACTCCGCCTTCTTCTGCTGCACGAAGGCGAGCGTCTGGTTCGCGTGGTTCTTGCGATAGAACTGCTCGACGTAGCCGCCCGGCTCCGCCGCGTAATTCCGGAATTCCTCTGCCGCCTTGCCTATGCCCATAACCGCTCCTGAGGGGCGTGCCCTATTTGTCCTTCTTCGTCCCGAGGTCCTTAAGGATATCCGATGCGGCGCCGTGAATGGCGTTGACGATCGTGGCCTCGCGGGTCTGTTCGTCGGCCGGCGCCGGCGTCCCGTTGTTCAGCAGATTCAGCACCAGGGACACGGCATTCATCGAGGGATCGGAGTTCTGCGTCGGCAGACCGATGCCCCCGGCGCCGCCGCCATTCTGGCTGAGCATCATCCGCATCATGCCCGTGCTCGCGCCGAAATAGAGCCGTGCGGCAAAGCGCGCCAGCCCGAGTGCCCGCTTCAGCGTGAACGCACCGGTTTTGGCCGACGTCGACTTGGACAGGCGAGGCGCCGTGCTGCCGGCGCTGAAGACCTTGTATTCGACTTTGGCCTCATGCAGCTCGGTCGGCGAACCGCCGCCCGACGCCTTGCGCATCAGGCCGCCCACCTTGCTCGGCGTCGAGGTTTTCAACGCCGTCAGATCGAGCGCGACGACGTAGTCGATCTCCTTGCCTTTGATCTCGGCTTCCCGCTCGGCCGGCGTACTCGCCAGAATCGGCAGCGCGTCGTAGGGCTTGACGCTCAGCGCCTCCAGCAGCTCGTTGCCGATGCCCTCGACCGCGATGTCTTCACCTGATTTATTGCCGGGCATCAAGACGCCGATGCGGATGGTGCCCGCGGCTTTCGCTGCGCCCCAGCGAGCCTCGTTCTCTGCACGCTCCACCGCGGCGACGAACGCGGCGGCATCCGGCGCCTTGGTGTATCCCGCCGGCGCATCGAGCAGCGCCTCGTCGACGGGCGCGACGGTGAGCTCCTTCACTTCCATCCGGGCCGAGCCGGTCTCCTTGCCGTCGTCGCCAAACGTCGTGATCGTGTAGGCGAGCGGTTTTCCTGCCGGCGGCTCGCCGGTGGTAGTCGCGCGCTGCTCGTCGCGGCAGTCGGCTGCGGCAGGCGGCGGCGCCGGCTGCGTTGCCGGGCACATCAACGGCACCGGAAGACTTGCGTACCAGCCGTCGGTCTGGACACGCTCCTTCTTCTTGTCGCAGGACGTCGGCGTCGGCGTTCGCGTCACGACTGTCGTGACGTGCCGCGCGCTGACGCCGAACATGTCCTTGCTTTCGCCCGTGTCGGTGATCACCGTCGAGTAGTCCACCAGTCCGACTTTCTTCGCCGCCGGCGGCGCCGGCGCCGGCGTCGCGTCGAGCGGCACGGCGACGTACATCCTCGCCTTGTCGTTGACCTGCAGGATCTGCTTCGTGTCGCACTGCGTGATGACGGCGACGCCGCCGCCCAACTCGACCCGCTGGCGCATGCCGTTGCCGATCAACTTTGTCTCAGAGGCCTGGCCGTCAGCGGTCGTATACGCCGTCCGCATCGTTACGCCCGGCTTCGGCGGCGGCGGCGCATCCTTCGCCGGCGCCGGTTTGGCCGCGTCGGGTCTGGCGGCCGGCTTCTTTTGCGGCGTCGGCGCTGTCTTCGGCTTCTGCGTCGCCGGCGGAGCGGTCTTCGGCTTCTGGGCGGGCTGCGCGGAAATCGACGGTGTAATTACAACGGCCGCGCACAGCGCCGCGAGCAGCGAGGCGCGGGTGAGCCGGAATGTCTGCATGATGCCCCCGGGGAAAAGGATGACATGATAACGGATTGCCACTCGTGAGAACTCGCCAATGCCCTTCAGCCAATTCAAGCTC
>JBKPSE010000588.1:0-15449 GCA_046765855.1 Acidobacteriota bacterium
AGCCGCTGCGCGTGTTTCACGCGCAATGGGTCGACGAGCGGATCGGCAAACTGACTTACGCGCTGACGCGTTTCAAAGAGACGCCGACGGCGCTGGCCATCTGTTTCATCGGCGCGGTCGTCGTGCAGGCGATCCTGGTGCTGTTCTACGTGGCAATCGCGCGCAGCATGCACATCCCGATTGGTTTTGCCGAGCTCGCGGTCATCGTTCCGGTTTCATTCATCGTCCAGATGATCCCGCTGTCGGTGAACGGCTTCGGCGTGCGCGAGGCCACCTTCGGCTTCTACTTCACGCGGCTCGGCTTGCCCCTCGAGTCAGCTCTGCTGGTGTCGTTCGTGGGTGCCGCGCTGATCATGCTGTTTTCCCTCTCGGGAGGAGTGGCGTACCTCCGCCGTTCCGTGATATCCTGAGCGGTACCAAGGGCGGCTTCCCAGCGACCCTTTCTCCCTAAAGTAATAACAGTTGAGGCCGATAGGTCTGGATACGTGCGTATCTACGCGCGTTCATCCTGCCTGCCGCTACTGCGTGTTCGAGGAACGACCATGACGTCACGTCCATTACGTCTCGCTGCCTTCGGCCTGGTCCTCGCTGGGATAGGGGCGTGCCAGACTTCGAAGAGCTCGACCCCGACAGCTCCGACGGTTGCCGGTCCGATCCCCGGCGTCAACATCACCGCACCGGTTATGCTCGAACCGGCGCAGGGATTCAAGTTCAAGGAAAACGAACAGCCCATCCGCCTCGTCGTGCAGAACGCGACGACGAACGGTGTCCGCGCGCTGAGCTATACGTTCGAGGTCGCCAGCGATTCGGGTTTCAGCACCAAGGTGTTCAGCCGGTCCGGCATCGCACCCGGTGATAACAACAAGACGAGCGTGCAGTTGGATCGGCTGGAGATCGGCCGCTCCTACTACTGGCGCGCCTGGGCCGAGGACGGCGCCAACACCGGCGCGATCGCGACGGCGGGTTTCGAGATTTATCCGCACCCGGCGGTGAGCCCACCGATCGCGGTTTCACCCATCAACAACGAGCAGGTGACGTCGGCCACGCCAACGCTGAAGGTGAACAATTCGAACTTCGTGGGCCCCGTCGGGTTCCTCGGCTACGAGTTCCAGATAGCCACCGATCAGGCGTTCACCAGGCTGGTCGCCGCCGGCATCGTCAATGAAGGTCCGGGACAGACGACCTTCAACAGCTCGCCGCTTGCGAACGGCGCGACCATGTATTGGCGCGCGCGCGCGAGCGATCGCGACACCACGAGCTCCTGGAGTGCAACGCAGGTGTTCAAGACGCCGCCCGCGGCGCCGACGCCGGGTCCCACGCCTCCGCCCACCGGCGGCGGTGGTGGCACGGGCGGATCGTGCGCCTCGAACAATGGCCCGACCATCATCAACTGCATCTCGGCGAAGTATCCCGATCGGCTCGCCGCCGGGGTGTCGGTGTCGCAGCGTCAGGCGAACATGGCGTTCCTGCGCGATCGAATCATCGAAGCTGGGAAGTGCGGCGGTCTCGATCTGGGCTGGAACCTGAAGCGCGGCGGCCCCGAGCTCTCGATTGACTTCATCACCCAGCGGGTCAATGGCAGCGTCGACGGAATCGACATCGGCTACGCCTACGACGACACGAGTCAGCCGCTCCGGCTGGCGTGGGCCACCGGCGGCGCGTTCCCGTTCTACGCGGCGTATACGAACGGTTTCAGCTGCAGCAAGTAGCCGGCAGCGAGTCCTCAAAAGCAGAACGCCCGGTCCCTCGACAGAGTGGACCGGGCGTCTACCGACTACTGACTACCGACTACCAACTCAAAACCGATACCTAGCTCCCGCGCCGATCTGAAATCCGCCAACCGTGAGCTTCTTGGAAGCTCCCGAGATCGATGCCGAGCCCCAC
Organism: Acidobacteriota bacterium; assembly: GCA_046765855.1. Classification (GTDB taxonomy): domain Bacteria; phylum Acidobacteriota; class Vicinamibacteria; order Vicinamibacterales; family 2-12-FULL-66-21; genus JAICSD01. The sequence goes on from JBKPSE010000588.1 coordinate 1,885, forward strand.
GAATAGCGCGCCAGCCCGCCGACGGCCCATTTCTTCCAGACCAGGTATTGCAGGTCGACGCCAAGATTTACGCCGACCGTCGTTTTCTTGACGTCGCGCAAGGGCGCGCTGACGGTCGGACCAGGTTCGCTGACGGTCAGGTCGGAGATCGTCTGCTGCTTGACGGCGAAGATGGACGGCCCGGCGAAGATGCCGACGTCCAGCTTGTTGGCGACCGGCATCATCCAGATCGCGGAGAGATGCACGGCGTCCTCCTTGTGCTTGGCGCCGCTCTGGGTGAGCGCTGCCGCGCGCGGCCGATCGAACACCGCGGGATCGGGAATGCTGGCGTTCACCGCGACGTCGGTGTCGGACGAGGTATGCGAATAGTTGATGCCGGCGAGGAGGTTGCGTCCCCAGACGCGATACGCGCCGCCAATATCGAAAAATCCGCCGCCCTTCACCTTTTGGGCGGACGAGATCGAGGCATTTTCGTCATAAAGCGGAAAGGTGGAGCTCGTGTTGAGGTCGTCCGAGCCGACCTGCGCGCCGCCGCTGACCGCCACGTACCCTTTATCGGTCCACTGCATCGTCTGGGCGCTCACCATCTGCGGCGCGGCACACAGGCACAGCGCCAGAATTCCGGCTTTCGTCATCGTCAATCCGCGTCTCCTGTTCGGGTGGAAAAAGTCCGGACGATGGTAACACGTTAGGTGACTGAAGTTACGCGGTTTTGTGCTACGATGTCGTCGCGCGATCCCCTGTTTCCATTTCGATTTCCGGAGCACTACCGCATGATCCGAAAGGTTCTGTTTTGTACCGCTGCGGCCGTCCTCGCGACCGCCGTGGCCTGCAGCAAATCGACTCCGAATCCGACTTCCCCCTCGAGCACGCCGGCTGGTGAAACCGGTGCGGCTCCTGATGGTTCGACTCTGAAAGCGACCGCTCCCACACCTGTCTCACCGATAAACGGCGCCCAGCCCGACACGGTCGTGCTGACGGCGACGAAGTCGACCGGCAAGTTTACCGATATCAGTCCTTCGTACGAGTTCGAGGTGTTCAACGCCGCGAACACGCGCGTCTACACCTCCGGAGTGACCGGCGGCGTCGGCAGCGGCGCCAACGTCACTCACGAAGTGCCGGCGACGGCACTGGAGTTCGATCAGCCGCATACCTGGCGCGTGCGCGCGGTGTTCGAGGGGGCTGTCGGTCCGTGGTCTTCGTCCGCCTCGTTCAAGGCGCCGGTTGGCGCCTACGTCCGCGGCAACGAGGTGTTCGACCCGCTGAACACGGGCGTCCCGAGCAAGGTGATCAGCGCATCGCGCGACGTGACGTGGATCCCCGGCGTCGGCGTACGTCTGAACAGCAGGGACAGCTACGTCGAGTGGAGGCTTCAGACGCCGTGCGTGAACTGCGAATTCAGCGCGCTCATGACCAACATCGGCAACGGCAGTGAAGAGTGGAAGACCAAGGTCATGAGCATGCTCGAGGGATCGGGCGTGAATACGACCGAGAACCGGTATCGCGTCACCATCGACAAGCGGACGACGTGGGTCGGCCAGGGCAGCCGCGTGCGCTACACCATCTGTTCAGGGCCGGTGAGCGGGTCCTGCAGCGAGCCGACCGGTGGTTTCCAGAGTTGGGATCGTTCGCGAACCTATTTCTGGAAATTCGAATGGCGCAACCTCGTGTCGCGCCTCACCGTGCTGGACGGCGGCGTTAATGGCAGCGTGAAGGCAGCCCTGCAGCAGAGCTACAAGAACCCGTACCAGCCGAACCCGCATCTGGTCCGCCTCGGATCGGTCGGCGGCCGCGTCGATAACGAGACCAACCCCGGCACGATCGTCTGGAACGTGTGGGTCTCGCCGAATCCGCGTCCGAACCTGCCGGGCGACAAGTAAGATTCCGCCACGCGCCGGCAGTCGTCACGACTGCCGGCGTTTTGCCTTTCACATCCCCTCAGTGCTGCGTATCGCGGCTGCCATCGTCCTCCTGGCGGCAGCGCTGTGGTACGCAGGCCCGGCGCAGGTATGGGCCGCGGCGCGCAGCGCAGACTGGCGCTGGATCGGCGCGGCGCTGCTGCTCGTCGCCGTCGATCGCGCGATCATGGCGCAGCGATGGATTGCGCTGATTCGCGCGATTCTCGGGCGCACCGCGCCGGCTACGCGCGGCATCGTCCGCGCGTTTCTACTCAGCAGCTACCTCGGCACGTTCCTCCCCGGAGTCGGCGGCGACGCTGTGCGCACCTACTCGTTGAATCGGCTGCAGGTGCCCGTCGCCGACGCGTTCGCCTCCGTGTTCGTCGATCGATTCCTGGGCATCATTTCAACGCTGATCATGGCCGCGCTCGGCGTGTTCCTGGCGCGAGATCTCCTGCAGGACCGCGCGGTGGTGTTCGGCCTCGTCGCGATGGCCGGGATCTGCAGCGTGGCCGCGGCGCTGGTATTCAGCGCGCGCGTGGAGGCGCTCAGCCTTGAAGTTGCCCGCCGAATCGGCTGGCAGCGGCTGGAACGGCTGACCGAGGGGGCGGTCACGGGACTTCGTCAGTACGCGCAGCATCACGGCGCGCTCGCGATGGTTCTCGGCAGCTCGCTCGTGGTCCAGGTCTTGCGCGTGCTGCAGGCCTGGTGTCTGGGGCGCGCCCTGGGATTGATACTGCCGGTAATCACCTATTTCGCGCTGATGCCGATCCTGCTCCTCGTGCTGCTGCTGCCGATCAGCATCAATGGGATCGGAACCGGGCAGGTGGCGTTCGTCGCGCTGTTCGCGCGCGTCGACGTCGCCAGCGCCGATGCCTTCACACTATCGGTGCTGTACCTGGCGCTGGGCGCAGCGGGCAACCTTCCGGGTGGACTGCTCTACGCCTTTGCACCGGCGGAGGAGCGCGTCTAACCGCGCCGGTATTTGTACCAGGTCGTAATCGCGACGAACCAGTCGCGCGCACCGATCTTCTTGCCTTCCTCGCGGCTGCGCGGCGAGTAGCGGATCGGCACTTCGACGATGCGCTTGCCGCGCGCCAGCATCCGCGCCGTCACCTCCTGCTCCAGTTCGAACCCTGAGGTCTCGAGCGCCAGCGACGCCAGATCCTCCCTTCGGAACAGCTTGAGCGCCGTCACCGTGTCGGTCAGGAACGTGCCGGTCAGCAGCCATCCGACGAAGCTGAGACTTCGGCCGCCGAGGTAGGCGCTGATCGACTGTCTGGCGTATCGGCCGCGGCCGAGATAACGGCTGCCATAGACGACGTCGGCGTCGCCGGCGAGCAGCCGCTGCAGCATTGGAACGTAGTCGGCCGGATCGTATTCGAGATCCGCGTCCTGGATGATCAGGAGCTCGCCGCGGGCGACCGCGATTCCGGCCCGTACGGCGCTTCCCTTTCCTCCGTGCCGATCCATGCGCAGCAGCCTGACGCTGGTCATGCGTGCCACGAGCGCCGCGGTGCCATCGGTCGAACAATCGTCGATGACTATGACCTCTTTATCGATACCGAGGGGGCTCAAGTCCACGCCCGCAACACGCGCCAGCAGCGTGCCGATGAAGCGCTCCTCGTTGTACGCCGGAATCACGATGGAGAGGACGCGGCTCATCTCGGAAATATAATGGCGCGACTGGGAGCTCTCCTCGCCATCGCCTTGCTCGTGCTGACCGCCCTCATCGGCGGGGTTCGCGGACTGGCATATGCAGCGGCGTATTGTGCCGCACTCCTTCCTGGATTGCCTCTCGGATGGCGGCTGTTCGGACGAAGTCCGGCCGGATCGCTGGCGGGCGCTGTCATCGGCTTCGGATTGAGCGCAATCGCCATCTGGATTCCGATCGCGCTGCGCGCGCCCTCGATCCCTGCCATCACGATCTCATGGGGTGTGATGACCGCGGCGATCTGGGTGACGCTGTTTAAGCTGCGTCCGCCGCTGGCGGGTCTGCCTGCATGGACGCGCGACACGACGCGCGCCGTCTGCCTCGTCATGCTGCTCGCGCCGGCGATTACCGCGGCGCCATACCTGCACATCGGGCAACGCGACGCCGAGGGCAACCGGCGCTATCGCGCCTACTTCACCGCCGATTTCGTCTGGCATGAAGCCCTGACCGCGGAACTTTCCCGCTGGTCGTTCCCGCCGCGGAATCCGTACATGGTTTCGCGTCCGTTGAACTACTACTGGGCCTATTACCTGCTCCCCGCGACCGCTACACACGCGATGAAATCGTCGCCCGCGATCGAGGAATTTCTCGCGATCAACGCACTGGGCACGGCGACGCTGTTCGCGGGCATGATCTTTCTCTTCGCCTGGGCGTCCGTACCGCGACCCGCCGTCGCCGCGACAGCTGTGGCACTGACCGTGCTGGCGGCGAGCGCCGAAGGCCTCTACGCGGTCGTCGATCTGCTGCGCCGCGGCCGCCCCGTGAGCTTCGTGCGTTATCTCAACATCGATGCGGTCACCTCGTGGCCCCCTTTGAGCGGAATCGCCATCGACGGACTGCCGCGATCGATGTGGTACAACCCGCAGCATTCGCTCGCCTGCGCGCTCGGACTGGTTGCCTTGACGGTTGCCGCGCGCGAGGGCGCAGCCATGTCGTGGCGCGCAGCTGCGCTCTCCGGCCTGGCGCTCGGGCTCGCGCTCGTCGTCAGTCCGTTTCCAGGCGGAGCCATGACGTTGATTTACGGCGCCGCTCTCCTGTGGCACATGCTCTCGACGCCGCGGAGCGCACCCGTCATGCTCACGACACAGTTTGCCGCGATCGCGCCGGTGGCGCTGGCCTACGCGTGGGACGTCTTCAACAAGACATTCGAAGGAGCCGGCACCGCTCTGGCTTTCGGCTTGTCGAGCGGCGCGCGCCGATCGCTCGGCTGGCTCCTGCTCCTCGCTGTGGGTCCCGTCCTCATTCCCGCGGTTGTGGGCATCGCAGCGGCCATCGGGAGGCGATGGCTTTCCAGCATGCGCCCTGCGATTGCCGCGGCTGTGATCGCGCTGACGCTGATGTTCTTCGTGACGCTCGTTGTCGAGCCCATCTGGATCGGATGGCGCGCCGGCCAGGTCCTGCTCGTGACCATTCCCGCGCTCGTCGCCGCCGCGCTCGCGGCCGTTCGCGATCGACTCGGTGGAGGAGCGATGGCAGCCTCGGCGGCGCTGATTCTCGTCGTCGGATTGCCGACGACGGTGATCGATGTCTACAACGCGCAGGACACGTCGAATCTCGAGATGGGACCGGGCTTCCGCTGGACGGTCGTCATCTCGCGCGATGAACAGGACGCCCTGCACTGGATCGAGCAGCACACGCCGGCGCAGGCCGTCGTGCAGATGTCGCTGGAGCCGCGCGGACGCGAGACGTGGAGCCTGATCCCGTCATTCGCGCGCCGCCGTATGGCTGCCGGGCTGCCGATCTCGCTGATGCGGACGCCCGAGTACGATGAGCGCGCCGCGCGCGCCGATCGCATCTACTCGACCAACGACGCCGCCGAAGCAGCACAACTGGCGCGCGAGCTGCGCATCGACTACCTCTACGTCGGTGACGTGGAGCGGAACGCCTACGGCGCCGCGCTCGAGAAGTTCGACGCCCATCCGGAACTGTTCTCGCGGGACTTCCGCAACAGCGCTGCCGCGGTGTACGCTGTAAGGTGATCTGAGATGAACAGCCCTCGTTCCGTCACCATCGTCGGCGCCGGCGTCGCCGGCCTGACGATTGGCTACCAGCTCGCCTGCCGGGGATATGCCGTCACCATCGTCGAACGCAACTCGGTCGTCGGCGGCCTCGGCCGCACGTTTCACTATGGCGATTTCCATTTCGACGTCGGTCCGCATCGTTTTCACACCGAGAACCCGCGCGTCGCGGCGTTCATCCGGGAGATTCTGAAAGAAGAGGCGATCGAGATCCCGCGCAAGAGCGGCGCGCGGATGTTCGGCAAGTTTCATGAGTGGCCGCTGCGGCCGAGCATCCTCGCGTCGATGCCCATCAAGCTGATGGTCAAGGGGTCCAAGGATCTCGTCTTCAAGGAAGATCTTCCGGGCGAATCGTTCGAAGCGGACATCGTCAACAAATACGGCCGGACGCTGTACGACATTTTCTTCAAGCCCTACACCGAGAAGTTTCTCTTTCACTCACCCGCTGCCCTGCATCGCGACTGGGCGCGCGCCGGTGTCAACCGGGCGGTGATCGACAAGCGCGCGCAGGCCGACAGCCTGTGGAATCTTCTCAAGACCACTCTGATGCCGAAGCCGGTAGAGACCATGTTCCTCTACCCCCCGCACGGCGTCGGCCGCTTTTCTGACAAGCTGGCGGAAGGCATTCGCGCCAGGGGCGGACGGATCCTGCTTGGCCAAGCGGTAACCGGGATCGAAACCAACAGCCGCCGCATTTCCGCCCTGCTGGTCGAGCGTGAACGGATTCCCACCGACAACATGGTCTGGACGGGGCCGCTGACAACGCTGAACGGCTTCATGGGGATCACGGACGTCGACCTCGAGTATCTGTCGACAATCTTCTACAACTTCGAGATCAACAAGCCGCCGCGCTACGACTATCAGTGGACGTATTTCGGCGGCGACGAAATCTTCTCGCGCGTCACCTCGCCAGAGGCGTTCCTGCCCTCGACGGTGCCGCCGGGCAAAAGCGGCTTGTGCGTCGAGGTGACGTGCCGGCAGGGAGACGATCGGTGGCAGCACCCTGAAAAGCTGACCGACGCGATCGTCGCGGATCTGGTCCGGACTGGAATGATCGGCGCGGCGAGCGACGTGCAGGCGCTCCACATCGAGCCGGTGCCTTACACCTATCCGATTTACAAGCTGAATTACTTGCAGGAACTGCAGCGTAACCTGCGCGAGCTGGGCACCTACGCGAACCTTCTTCTCGCCGGCCGCTGCGGCCGATTCTGGTACAACAACATGGACCATTCGATCGGCCAGGGTCTGACGATGGCCGACAAGGTGCTGCGCGGCGACGTGCTGAGCCAGATCGACGACAGCGCCGATCGTGAATTCTGGGCCACGGAAGACGACGGCAACGTGCCCGTACGCGAGGAAGAGATCGCCGAGCCGCTCGAACCACTCGAGGACAAGACCGCTCCGGATGTCCGGGCGAACAAGAACTAGCCTTTTCATCGCCGCCGCGACCGTCATCACCGCGATGGCGATCCTCGTTCTTCTTCAGAGAAAGCTCTCCGCCGGTTCTGGCCTGCAGGCGACGTATCGCTACGGCACTGAGTGGACCGGACCGGCATTCGCCGAGACGCGCGACGAGATCTCTGTTGACACCATCCAAAGGCATGCACGAGCAGCGCGCGGGCCGTTCACCGTCGAGTGGCGCGGCTACCTCATCGCGCCGCACACCGACACCTATCGTTTCGCGGTGGACGTCGACGACGCGATCGAGGTCGAGATCGACGGGCGTTCGGTTCTCGCCCTGTCGTCGCCTGGTTCGATCATTAACGCGACGCCGCTGAATCGCGGACTTCATCCAATCGTCGTGCGTTATCTGGATCGCGGCGGCCTGCAAAAGCTGTCGTTCTACTGGTCGCGCGCAGGCGAAGCGGTGACTCCGCCGCCGCGGGCGCTGCTCGTCGCCCAAATCGTGCCGTGGTCGAACGCCAGAATCCGGCGGGCGGTCACGTGGGCCGAGCCCGCCGTTCCGTTCTGCGCGAGTGTTCTGCTGCTGACTGCGACAGTCGTGATTGCGTGGGGCGCCCTGAAACGCTCGATCTTCCGCGACGATGGGGTGCGTCGGGCCGCGGGTTGGGGTTCAGTCCTCGCGGCGATTCTATTCACCGCCGGCATCTGGTGGGGCCTGCCCGATTACAAAGGATGGGCGCCGGATGAACTGTGGCCAGAAGTGGTGGCGACCGCGATCGACCTCCGATTCACGCACGGCTGGGCGACAGTCTACCCGCCGCTTCACTTTGCGCTGTTGGCGGCGTCCTCTTCGCCCTTTCATCTGCTGGCCGCGATGGGCGCGGTCTCGGGCGACGACGTTCGTACCGCGACGGCTATCTCCCTGGTGCACCGTGGCGTCAGCCTTGTGATGGGTGTCGGTACGGTCGCGTTGACTACCGCCCTGGCGGGCCGGTTCTCCACGCGCGCGGCCGCGCTCGCGGCGTTGATTTGCGCGTGCATCCTGCCGCTGGCGTATTACGCAAAAGTCGCCAACGTCGATGTCCCGTACGTCTTCTGGTTCCTGCTGTCGATGACCTTCTGCGTACGTGCCATTGACGAGGGGGCGACGAAGGATTTTCTGCTGTTCGCGCTGTTCGGCGCCGCGGCCATTGCCACCAAAGATCAAGCCTACGGCTTCTACGTCATCCCGGCGTTGTATCTCGTCGCTTCGGCGATTCGCGGCGGCAGACCTTCGATCAAGGTCCTCGTGATGATGGCTTTTGCTCTTACCGGTGCGCTGATTGTGGGCTACAACGTTGTCTTCAATTTTTCCGGTTTCGTCGAACACCTGCGGATCATCACCGGTCCGGGCAGCGAGCCGTTCCGCGTGTATCCGAACACGGTTGGCGGGCAACTGCGGATGGCGGTGGATGCGTTGCATCAGCTCGCCGGCGCCATGAGCTGGCCGATCTTCGTCGCCGCATTGATCTCCGCATGCTTTGCCTGGCGCGTTCGCATGCTGCGCGTCCTGTCTCTGGCCGTGATCTCCTATTACCTGTCGGTGATTGCCGTGGTCGGCTATCACTACGACCGCTTCTTTCTCGGCCCTGCGCTGGTGCTCGCGGTGGTCGCGGCATGGGGTCTGGATCGCTTGATGATGCGGCCGGCGCTGCGGTCCGCAATCGCGGCCGCGACGGCTCTCGCTTTGGGTTACGGCATGCTGCGGGTCGCCGGGCTCGACGCGGTCATGATCAAAGACGCTCGCTACGACATCGAGAACTGGCTGCTCGAGCACGCGTCATCGGAGACGCGCCTTGCCGCCGCCGGACAGTACCTGCCTCGGCGCGTAAAGCTGTTCTACACGCCGATTGCGCAGGACCTGAACGAACTCGCGCGCCTCCAGCCGGCATACGTCATCGTCAATGCCGCCTTCAGCCGGCGGCAAGTGACGGGCACGCGCTCCGCCGAGTTCTACCAGGCCTTGTCGTCCGGGCGCACACCGTATCGGCGCGTGCTGCGGCGGCGCACGCACATCCCGTGGTCCCCGCTCAATTTCGAAACGCGATTCACCGGCGAGCTCGAGGATCCGCGCAGCAACCTCACCAAAATCAGTCCGGTCATCGAGGTGTACGCGCGCTGACCCGCCGCGCCTCGTACAGGCGCGAGGACGGCCATTCGTGCGCCGCGTTGACGCGCCATCCGGCGCCCCATGCAATCGAGACGTCACGTCGCGTGCCTATCGCCAGCACCCACACGCGATCGCCGCTCTGCGCGAAAAAGACCTGGGCGCGAGTGCCGCCGACGTCGCGCACCGGCGCCGTGGCGGCGGCAGCGAACGGCTGCAGCTGTATACCAGCAGGAATGAGACGCCAGGCTTCCTGCCAGGCGCGAAAGCACGCGAGTGCGCGGCCGGCAGGCCGACGCGCCTGCAGTCCGCCTTCGTAGTGAAATGTCGATCCGATCCCGAGCATGCGGCCGGCCAGCGCCGAAGCGCGATACCGCTCCGGACTGGCGTCGCGGCGTCCCGGTTCGTCCCTCTCTCCGGCGCCGATCGGCTCGTCATCGATGACGGGTTTTCCGGCGCGGCGGAGATGGTCGAGCGCGTCCTTCAACCCGGCGACCCAGCCCCATCCACCGTGGGCGATCGAGCGCGGATAGTGGACGGTGACGTAATCGCCCGCCGCGAGGATGTCCGGGTAATCTCCGGCGCCAAGGGCGGTTGGAACGATCGCGGGCACGAGCGCGCGCAACTCGAGCAGGTACTGCGGATCGTGCACTTCAGCGCGCTGCGTCGGGTGGTACGGCTCGTTGGCGATCTCGAGGACGGCGTTGCCGTTGCGCGCGCAGATCTCCCCCACTCGGCGAACGTGGGCCCGCAAGTCGAACGTGTAGGCAGCGGTGTCGGCGAGGGCGACGACTTCGACGATGATGCCGTGCCGCCGCGCGGCCGCGAGAAGCGCCTCGAGCGACTCCGTCCCGCGCTCGGGCGGGAGCTCGAACAGGTGCTTCGCCATCGCCAGCACGCGGACGACGGTCAAGCGCTCAGAGGCGGCCCAGCGCAGATACGCGTCGACGTCTTGCCCGCGCCCCGCGGCCTGCATTTCGAGCAGACGGAACGCCGTGATGCCGCGCCACTCGAACGGGCGACCGTCCGCGCGCACGAACCGGGTGCCGGAGACCTTCAGGTGAGGAGCGGGAGCCGCGGCCGGCGCGGCAATCAGGACCGCGGCAAGGAACGCCGCCGCCGCCGCTAGGCGCCGACGGGTTCGAGCGGGTGGATGCGCCGCTTTTCCTTCGACGCGCGGAACAGGAAGCGCACGTAGGGCACGACCTGCTTCACTGCCGAGACGTTCATCTGGCACGGGCTGAGGCACGTCGGGCACTTCTCGTTCTTGATCGCGTTGCGGTGCGCCTGGCTCGAGGCGCGGAAATAGATGTCCGCCGGATCCTCGTCACGCACGTTGCCGACGACGTCGCTGTTCTCGCAGAAGAACAGATCGCCGTTCGGGTTGAGCATGATCCCCTGCGTCTGGAACGGGCACGGCACCAGCCGGTGATAGCCGTTCGAGATCATGTCGGCGTAATGCATGTAGATGTAGTTCTGGCCGTCGAGCAGCGGATCCATGCGGACGCGATCCATGAAGAACTTGCGCATCCGCTCTTCTTCCGCGCCGATCGGCTTGCACTTGTCCGCCAGGCCGGCGTTGCCGAGCATCGGCTCGGTGAAGCGGACCATGTTGAAGACGATGTCGAGATTCTCTTTCCGCGCCCACGCCAGGATGTTCTCGGCGTCATCGAGATTCATCGAAAAGATCGTCGTCGAGATGCCGAAATTGAAGGGTATCCGCTTCTGCAGGTCCTGCATCGCGCGGATGGTCTTCAGCGCCTTGTCGAAGCCGCCCTTCGTCTTGCGCACCTGATTGTGCATCTCGCCGACGCCGTCGATCGACACGCGGGTGCTGAAGATGATGCCGCGCTCGTGGCACATTTCTGCGACCTTGGTCAACATCGGAATGCCGCGCTGCGGCGTGAGGCCGGTGGTGTTGATGCCGAACTTGCGCAGCCGCGGCAGACTGTCGAGCATGACGCGCGCGACCTCGACCATGTCGTTGCGCGTGGTCGGCTCGCCGCCGGAGAGGTTGGCGATTTCGATGTTCTTCCAGAGGTCCGACTTGAACGTCTTTTCGACCTCCGTCAGCGTCATGTCCGACTTGCGATCGCCGCGCTCCCAGTTGCTGCACATCTCGCAGCGGGCGTCGCAGACGAAGGTGCAGTGGTAGATCAGCACCGTCGGCAGGATCGGCCGGTGCTGCGCCACGTACGCGTTGATCATGTCGCGCGGAGCGCTGGCAGCCGCTTTCAGCAGGTACTTCGCGGCGTAGGTTTGTGCCATGGAACCTTTAGATTTTACGCGACTTAGCTGCGCCTGGCAACAAACGTCAGCGTCTCGAACAGGTTCTTGCGAATCTTATAGAGAAGCTCGTCCGTTCGCGTGTAGCGGGACAGCGCATCCAGGCCGGGGATGTTGGCCAGCAGCGCCGCGCCGGCAAGCAGATCGCGTGAGACCCCCGTTGCCACACCGATGCTGCGGACGACGCGCAGCGTCTCGAAGCCGCCGTCGTAGAAGAGCTGTCGCACCCGGCGTTCCGTAGTCGGAAAGTTGTGCGTGTAGTCGATGTCCCAGAAGAAGCCCCGCTCCTTGAGGTAATCGGGAACGACGACGAACAGCGTGCCGCCGGGTTCGAGCACGCGGTGTGCCTCGGCGACGAACTGCCGCGCGGCATCGATTCCCGACATGTGTTCGAGCACCTGGTCCGCGTAGAGCACGCGACAGCTTGCATCCGCCGCAGGAATCGGCGGCGTCATCGCCTGGACCACGTCGACGCCCCTGGCCCGCAGATGTTCGGCAAGTACCGGGCTCGGTTCCACCGCCGAGTACTTCCACCCGGCCTCGATGGCGAGCGCGGCGAGCGATCCGTGACCTGGTCCGATTTCCAGCATCGGACCCGGCGGCGACGCGTACTGCATCAACAGCGCGAGGCGGCTGCGCTCGATGCGTCCGCGGCGCGCGCCGCCAATCGAAGTGAGCTGCTTTTCCGAGAACGTGCGGTAGAAGGTGTCGGCCATCAGGACGATCAGTGCACGCCGCCGGCGATCGTCGGCGTCTGCGGAACGACCGCCTTGATCGCCGCGAAGAACGTGTCCGCCAGCGACTGGTTCCCGGGGGGATCCAGGTGCAGGCCGTCCGGTCCGGTGTACTCCGGTTCGTGCCCGATGAATGGCGAGTAGGTATCCACGATCGTCGCACCCTCGGGTGCGACTTGAATACGAATCTTGCCATTCAGCTTGGTGACGGCCGCCGGAAGCAGCCGCCGATCCGCACCCGAGACGAACGGCCCCGGCGGCGTCAGCGTGCCCACGAACACGAACTCGGCGCCGGCGCCACGCGACAGCCGCACCATTTCACGCAGGGCGCCGAGCACGGTGTCAATCTCGCGATCGCAGGCAGCCGTGACGAACGTGATATCGCGCGCCTTGCACTCGAAAATCAGATTGTTGTACCCCGACAGGATCAGGACGGCGCCCGGCCGCTCCTGCGCCAGCACGCGCGCCATGTCCGCCCGCGATTCCTCGGCGCGCAGGCCGCCGACGCCGCGATTGACGACGACAATGCCTTGGTCAGGGAAGCTCGCATCGAACAGCCCCTGAAGCTTCGCCGGATAGGAATTGACGGAATCGACGAACGTCTCGATTGAAGCGAACCGCCCGTTCTGACCTTCGGTCACGCTGTCGCCATAGGCCAGGTACTTCGTTGCCCCGATCTTGAACCCTTTGAGGGTGACGTTGAAGCTGCACGATGCGGTGCGGGACAACGCGTCAGACGCCTGACAGTTCACGGCAGTGGTTCCGAGCCGGAAATCCGCACCCGAGGCGGGGGCACAGGTCGTGGTCACCGGCGTAGCGCCGGCGGTGACCGTTGGATCGGCAAAGGTGACGGTCTGCGACGGCGTGCCGACGTTGCTCACGATCACTTCAGCCGGACAGGTAATCTGTGGCGGATCTGCCGTTGGCGTTGGTCCCGGACCGGGATTGCGCCTGCCGCCGCACGCGAGCCAGATCGCCGACCCGCAGACAAGCGCGATGAGTCGGGCGCGCGACATCTAGCGGCTGATCCGCGCGCCGGTGAGAAGGTTGCGGCCGTCGTAGTCACTGGCGCACAGCCACCAGCGCGCATCCTTGACCGAATAGGCCGCGGAAATCTGGTCGGTGCCCGTGTTCGGCGTCCTCGTTTTGTCGCGCGTGTCGATCGAGTCCCAGAACACACCGACCTGGGCGCAGGCGTCGCCGCGGCGGGGCCCGTGAATGCTCGAGCAGCTCGAGCCGAAGTTGATGGTGACGCGCGGCTCGTCGACGCGGTAATTCAGCATTTGAAAGAACGTGTAGTTCCTGATGACGTCCTCGCGCTCGGCCTGAACGTCACGTGGATCCGGACACGCCGCGGCGTTGAAG
>JBKPSE010000589.1:0-4743 GCA_046765855.1 Acidobacteriota bacterium
GGGATCTCGACGAGCTGGTCGCCCAATACAGCAACTACACAGCCGGACACCAGCCGCAAACGATTGCGGACGCTGCCAGACAGATAACGCAGGTGACGTACAACGCGGATGGCGGCATCGCGACTCTGACGAACCCTAAGCAGGAACAGACGGTCTTTGACTACGATCCCAATGGTTATCTACGGATGGTTACCGGGCCTTTGACAGGTGCGATCGCCTCCTACGACTACGACGGGTATGGGCGTCTGCGTGCCGCTACGCTGGCCGGTGAGAGCCTCGTCACGTGGGACTACGACGCGTTGAACCGCCCAACCCGCGCAAGCTATCCGGATGGCACCTACGAAGAGCTGGTATACGACCGCCTCGACGTGGTCGCTGAGCGCGACCGCGCCGGGCGCGTAACACGCCTGACGCACGATGCGAATCGGCGTCTCATCGCTACACGCGATCCCGCCGGTCGTGTGCTGCAGCAGCAGTGGTGCACATGTGGCCCGATGGCGGCGCTGATCGACGGCAATGGCAACGCCACGCGGTGGGACCGCGACGCCTCCGGGCGTGTGCAGCGCGAAGTGCGCGCGGACGGTCTGACCGAAACCCACTATACCTATGACGCGCTTGGCCGCGTTCGGACCGTCACCGATCCGAAGCAACAGATCGCGACGTACAGCTACTACCTCGATGGGGCTGTCGCGTCGCTGAGCTACACCAACGCGCAAATACCGACGCCCGGAATTACCTGGGCTTACGATCCCGCGTACCGGAGACTCGCCAGGATGGTCGATGGCAATGGGACGACCACGTTCGCCTACCATCCCGTTGGCCAGTTGGGTGCCGGACAGGTCGCCACCGTGGACGGTCCGCTGCCCGCGGATGACATCAGCTACACGTATGACCAGCTGGGACGCATGCTCGGGCGCACGATTGCAAGCGCGTCGGTCACCTGGTCATACGATGCGCTCGGCCGTGTCGAACGCGAAATCAATCCGCTCGGCACGTTCAGCTATACCTTCGACGGGTTCAGCGACCGCCTCGCGACCGCGACATATCCCAACAGCCAGACCAGCACCTACACCTATTTCCCCGCCGCCCAGGATCATCGACTGCAGATGATCCTGCATCGCTACGCGGACGGCGGCACGATGTCGAAGTTCGATTATTCCTACGATCCTGCAGGCAATGTCCTGACGTGGCGGCAGCAGGCAGATACCACTTCGGTTACTTGGGAGTACGACTACGACCGTGCGAATCAGATCACGCGGGCAGTGAAGCGCGCCACCGATCCGCAGGGCACGGTGATCGCGCGGATGACCTATGGATACGACGCGGCAGGTAATCGTCTGTTCGAGCAGGTCGATGACACCGTCACATCATGGACGTACGACCGCCTAAACCGGCTGGTGTCCCAGCAGGTCGGCGGTCTACTGCGGGTGTCCGGCACGGTGAACGAACCCTCAAGTGTACGCGTCCAAGGACAACCCGTCGCGGTCGATGCGGGCGGCGGATTCGTCGGGCAGGTTCAAGTTGGCGCCGGCACGACCCGATTCGTCGTGTCCGCGACAGACGCCAGCGGAAACACAACGTCCCAGACCTACGACGTCGATCAGAGCGGCAGCTTTAGGACGTTCACGTTCGATCCGAATGGAAACCTCAGCTCGGACGGCACGCGTGCGTTCGAGTGGGACGCACGCAATCAGCTTACGGCGCTGACCATCGGGACGCGCCGGTCGGAATTTGGGTACGACGGGTTCATGCGACGCATCCGCACGATCGAGAAGGAAAACGGTGCGGTGCAGGCCGATTCCCGAACGGTGTGGTGCGGACCCGTTGTTTGCGAGGATCGAAGCGCGGACGGCTCTAGCGTCACGCGGCGCAGTTTCGACCGAGCGGAGCAGGTCGCCGGCGCGGGCCGATTCTTCGCACGCGATCACCTCGGTAGTGTGGTCAACGTCACCGATGCACAGAGCGCGGTCATGGCGAGCTATGCCTACGATCCCTGGGGCCGCCGCACCGTAACCAGCGGGGTGGACGCGACCCCCGCAGGATTCACAGGGCATCAGTCCAGCACTAACGGTCTCTCGTTGACGTTGTATCGCGCCTACGATCCGAACCTCGGCCGGTGGCTAAGCGAAGATCCGAAATCGCTGGCAGGCGGCGTCAACCTGTATGCCTACGTCGGCAACAACCCGCTCAACCTGCGCGACCCGCTCGGTCTCGAGCCGTGCGCGGAGACACCGTGCGACGAGCTCCTGAAGGACATTCTCAGGTTGGCGAAGGAAGTGTCGGACCGATATGACCAGTACAACAACCCTAAGTGGCGGCTGCCGCTGATCGGCAGGATGTCCAGGCAATCACATATCGACAAGATCAACGAGGTCCAAAAGGGTCTGCGCAGGCGGATCCAGGACTACAACGACCAGAACTGTCCGACGCCGATACCCGCGCCAGTAGAAGAAGTGGCGACCAGGCCTTCGCCAGTCTTGTCGCCCAGTCCGGTGCATTTGCCCGAACTGCCCCCGCCGACGCCGCAGCAGCAGGCCGACATGGGAGCTAAGCTGACGATGGGATTGCTGATGACCGCCGCGATGATCCTGATTATCATCTTCGGCTGATCGCGTCAGGCCAATACGATAATGAGGGTAGGGATTCATGTCAGTCGATGACGCGAGGAAGCGTGAGGAACTGCTGACAACGTATCTGGCGTATACGAAGGCGCTGGAGCAAGGCGCCGAGGACGATTCCAGGTTCTGGGCCGTCGAGGCGATGTGGGATCTCGTGGAAAAGGAACCGGATGGCGCGTGGACATTTCTGCTCGAGATGATCCAACGGGCGGAAGGGGAACATGCGCTCGCGTCGATTGCCGCGGGGCCGCTGGAGAACTTCCTGGTAGCGCATGGCGAACGCTTCATCGAGCACGTCGAGGCGGAAGCGGCGCGCAACCCGAAGTTCAGACGCACGCTCGTCGGGGTCTGGGGGGAAAATCGCATGTCCGACGAGCTTAATCGGCGGCTCGCGGCACTACTGCGGGACGAGCCGCCGCTCTGAGGTGCCATCGCTCGGCCGTCCGGCCCGCGGCACGCACAGACGTCGGGATCCGCGTGGGACAATCATCGAATCCGTCAACCTCCGTGAACTTTTGTCAGCCCTTTTGTAATGCCGGTCTGGCGCGCGAATCGCAGCAAGCCCTAACGGGCCGGTAAGGAGGTCGCGGTCCGCCGAGGCACGTACGAGGACGAAAGCCGCCGCGGTCGGCAATGGTAGTACGTCTTTCATTGAGTGCTGGAGCGGCCCGCCGTGTGCCTTGACCCAGACTACAGAGCCGGAGGCAAGAGCACTGGCGCGACCGTAGGCCCAACGTAGCGTCAGCAGCTTCTACTGGTGCCCCTCTGACCTGCCCTCCGCGATCCGCCACGGCCTAGAATGAGGGTCCTCCGCGTTTGAGGGGCGTCCCTTTTCGGTCCGCTAGGACGGCGAGTCGGCGGCGGTCGTCATCGCTTTCCGACCGTATCCACTGGGGCTGAGGCCCTTGAGAGCTCGGTGAGGATGATGCTCATTGTAGTCCCATCGAAATGCGTCGATTTTCTGCTGCGCGTCCTCCAAAGATTGGAACCAGTGCACGTTGAGGCACTCCTCGCGGAAGCGCCCGTTGAACGATCGATCGCGGCATTGTCGGTCGGCTTGCCGCGCCGACTGAAGTCGAGAATCACCGTGTTGGTATACGCCCAGAGATCCATCGCCGCGCTGACAAACTCGGTTCCCTTGTCGCAGTAGATCCGTTACGGCAGTCCTCGCTCGAACCGCAACCGCTCGAGCGTCGCGATGACGTCACGGCCGCAGAGCCCGTGGCCGACGACGATCGCGAGACACTCGCGCGTGAACAAGTCGATCACGGTCAGCGCCCGGAAGCGCCGGCCGTCGGCCAATTCGTCAGCGACGAAGTCCATGCTCCAGATGTCATTCCGCTTGGTCGATGGCCGTCGCTGCTCGCGATGCACCGCCGTCGCGTGCCGCCACGGCCGTTTCCGTCGCAGGCCAAGCCCTTCTCGGTGTACACGCGATAGAGACGCTTCTTGCCAACCTCGCAGCCTTCCCGTCGCATGAGGACCAACAGGCGTCGATAGCCAAATCGGACCCGCGTTTGCGCCAGATCGCGAAGCCGCGGCCGTAAGGCGATCAGCGCATCGCGCTGGCTCTAGTAGCGCCGGCTCGAGCGATGGAAACGTGCGGCCATCGCGCACGCCGCTGGCTGACCTCGTACCGTCCCATCAAGTAGGTCACGACCTCACGCTGCTTGACGGGCTTTAAACTTTTTTGAACGATGTCCTGGAGCATGACCTTATCCAAGGTCAGATCGGCGACCGGGTGCCTGAGCCGCGAGTTTTCCTCACGGAGCTGTTTCAGCTCGCGTGCCTCGCACGGCAGCATCCCGCCGTACACCTTCTTCCACTGATAGAACGTCTGCTCCGACACGCCGGCCTGGCGGCACACGTCGCCGACCGGAATGCCGCCTCGGCTTGCTTCAAGACTGCGGTAATCTGCTCGACGGAAAAGCGCTTCCTTTTCACGGCACGTCCTCCTGGCCGTCTGGCCGGATTGTGCCGCAGAACTCACCGTGGAAGTGGACCGAGTTTCCGGGAGCCTCTCACGCGGACGACCCTCATTCTAGGCCGTGGCGGATCGCGGGGGCAGGTCAGTACATATGCCGTGCCGGCGGCTGATTCACCTACTAAGAGCGCAGGGATATCA
>JBKPSE010000590.1:0-3286 GCA_046765855.1 Acidobacteriota bacterium
ACGCTGGTCGACGCGCTCGCGGCCGTGCCTCGCGAGCGGTTCCTCGGCCCGGGACCGTGGACGGTGCTCGCCGACATCGACTTCACCGGCACGGCCCCGGCGAAACACCGCGAAACGCCGGACGCCGATCCGGCGCGCGTGTATCACAACATCGGGATCGCGATCGATCCCGCGCGGCAGTTGTTCAACGGACAGCCGGCGACGCTCGCGTCGTGGATCGATGCCCTCGCGCTGACGCCCGGCGCTCGAGTCATGCACATCGGTTGTGGTCTCGGCTATTACACCGCGGTGATGGCTCAGTGCGCCGGCGCGTCCGGATCCGTGGTGGCAACCGACGCGGACGAGGCGCTGGCGGCGTCGGCGCGCGCGAACCTTGCCGACGTGCCGTGGGTATCGGTCACCGCATCACCGGCCGCAAGTCCCGCCGCGGCAACGTTCGACGCGATTCTGATCAATGCGGGGATGACACACGCGCTTCCCGAGTGGCTGGACGCCCTGGCCGCCGGCGGGCGGATGATTCTGCCGCTCACCGCCGCGATGGGCCCAGACAAGAATATCGGCAAAGGCGTCGTGGCGCTGATCGTGCGCGAAGCCGACAAGTCCTACGTGGCGCGCATTATCGGCATCGTCGTGATCTATTCCGCTGTCGGGCTCAGAGACGAATCGCTGTCGGCGGCGCTGGGTAAAGCGATGATGTTCGGTCCGATCAAATGGAACGCCGTTTCCCGCCTGCGCAGGGACGAGCACGACCGTGCCGTGTCGTGTTGGTACCACGCCCCCTCGTTCTGCCTCTCGTCCTAGTCGCCGCGGCCGAACGAGTCAGAACGGCGTACCATTGATGCATTCCGATGTACGAAGACGGATGGGATCCGACGCCGGGTATCGTGTCGGTGTGGGCGGAATGGGACGGCCGCGCGATCGTCTGGCGCCGACTGCCCCAGACCGGCCGTCTGGTACGAGAAGACGTCCGCTTCAGACCGTGGGTTCTTCTCGATCGGCTCGACCTGGTTCCCGCAGCCGCGCGCGACGGCAGGAGCGGGCTTGCGTATCGTGAGCTCGACGGTCCCGGCGAGCTGCGCTACCTGGTTCATGCCGATGATGGACGTGCGTTTCGCGCGCTTCGTGACGTGACGAAGGATCGGGCGATCGTGCTGCCGCCCGACGAGCAGTACCTCGTCACCACCGGCCGGACCTACTTTCGCGACCTCTCGTTCGACCAGCTGCACCGCATGCAGATCGACCTCGAGACGACCGGTCTGGATCCGGCGCGCGATCGGATTTTCCTGATTGCCACACGCGATGCATCGGGCCGAACGGCTCTCCTCGAGGCCAAAGGCGAGGATGCCGGCGCCGAAGCAGAATTGATTCAACGTCTGATCGCGCTGGTCGAGACCATCGATCCCGACGTCATCGAGAATCACAATTTGCACGGCTTCGACATGCCATTCCTGGCCAGGCGGGCGCGGCTGCTCGGCGTGACGCTGACGCTCGGTCGCATACCGGGCGGACTGCGCCAGCGGACCGCGCGCCGCGGCGTCATGAGCGACAACGACGATCCGAGGCGCGTCCGCTACGTCGCGCCGGGCCGCGAGCTGATCGACACGCTCGACGCCGTCATGCGGCACGGATTCTCGACCGGCGATTTGCCATGGCGGGGCCTCAAGGCCGTGGCCCGCCATTTCGGCATCGCCGGTCCCGACCGCGAGCACATCCGCGGCGACCAGATCTGGGACGTCTACCGCCGCGATCCGGATCGCGTCCGCCGCTACGCCGCCGCCGACGTGGAGGAGGCCGCCGGACTGGCGCGGATTCTCGGCGGCGCCGCGTTCGCGCTCGCGCGCATGGCGCCGCGCCGTTACGAACGCCTCGCCGATGCGGGCGCAGCGACCGGGATCATCGATCCGATGCTCGTGCGCGCCTATCTGCGCGCAGGAACGGCGCTGCCGGCGCACCATGAAGGCGATCGCGAGCCGCACACCGGTGCAGCCTTGCACCTCTTTGCCACAGGCGCGGCCCAACGCATCGTCAAAGCGGACGTGGCGAGCCTGTACCCGTCCTTGATGCGCTCGTATCGCATCGGACCGGCGCGCGACACGCTCGGAGCGATGTTGTCGCTCGTCGACTGCCTGGTCGAGCGACGGCTGGACGCCAAGACGCGCGGCAGGGCGGCGGCGCCTGGCTCCCGTGAGCGGCACATGCACGACGCGCTGTCCGCGGCGATGAAGCTCGTGGTGAATTCGGCGTATGGCTATCTCGCCGCCGGCGGCGGCTTGACACGATTCGCCGACGTCGGCGCCGCGAACGAAGTCACACGCCACGGCCGCGAAGTGCTCGACCTCATGTGCCGTGCCCTTGCCGATCGCGGCGTCACGCTGCTCGAGGCCGATACCGACGGCGTCTACTTCGCCGTTCCTCAGGATTGGACTGAGCACGACGAACGGCGAGTCGTCGCCGAGGTCGCGGCCCTGCTGCCGCCGCTCGTCAGCCTCGAGTTCGAAGGGCGTTATCGCGCGATGCTGTCGCACGAGCCGAAGAACTACGCGCTGCTCGGCTACGACGGGACGCTCGTGCTGCGCGGCGTGGCGTTCCGCTCGAGCCGCGCCGAGCCATTCGGCGATCGGTTTCTTCGGCGCGCGCTGGGCCGTCTGCTCGGCGGCGACGTCGCCGGGGTCCGCGACGAGTTCGTCGACACCGTCTCTGCACTCCGCAAGCGCGAGATTCCGACCTACGACGTGTCGTCGCGCGTCCGTCTCACCAAATCGCCAGAGCGCTATTCGCAGGCACGCGAACACCGGCGCGAGTTGATCTATGAGGCACTGATGTCTGCGGGCAGGACGACATGGAGCGTCGGCGACAGAGTCCGCGTTTATCGCACCGCGGACGGCAGGGGTGGAGTCGTGCCGGAAACAGATGACGGCGCATTCGATCGCAGCGCGCCGGATCCGCGCGATTACGACGTCGAGCACTACGTCCGGGTGCTGCGCCAGACCTTTGCGGATCGGCTGGCGTGCGCGCTCACCCCCGATGCGTTCATTGCGGTCGTTGCCGATCCCGAACAGCCGTCGCTGTTCGCATCGGCGCTGGATTCTGCGGCGACGGTGCTGACTCGCTGCAGTGTGGCGCCAAGCACGATCGATACAGCCGGACGCGCGTCGATTCCGCTCCCGTTGCTGCCGTCGCGATGACGGCGTCCGTCGCCGCGATCGCCGACGTGAATTCGCCGCGAACGTATGGCGCCCGGACGACCTGGCGCGTGCTCAGCCGCAGCGCAACGGGGACCGAGTCG
>JBKPSE010000591.1:0-10758 GCA_046765855.1 Acidobacteriota bacterium
ACAAGAGCGTGCTGGTGGTCGATGACGTGACGCGCTTCCGGCTGCCCGCGGCCAGCTCTCTCGACGCGCGCGTCGAGAAGGCGTTCAACATCAACCGCGTCAAGCTGATGCTCGATCTCGACGTGTTCAACGTGACCAATAGCGCGACCGTGCTCGGCAAGCAGTACAACCTGCGGCTGACCGGACCGACCGGGTTCAACCAGATCCTGGAAGTCATGAACCCGCGCATCCTCCGCCTCGGCGGCCGGATCAACTTCTAAACTGGATCCGGGGGCTTTGCCCCCGGAATCCCAAAACGCTCCGTCGCGGGAATCTCGAAGCCCGCTCCGGTGGCGTGGCTCACTCGCTGTGCTCGTTCGCGCAGCACTGATACACTGCACCCTGGAGACCGTCGCTGCGGTCTCCAGGGTTTTGTTTTTCTGGCGTGCCGGCGCCACCATCTGCGGAAGCTGCTTATGCCTCGAACGCGCGCCCTGGTCACCGCACTGATCCTGTCTGCGTTCATTGCCGCCTGCGGTGGCGGCAGCAATAACAATAACAACGGCGGCAATACCGGCGGCAACAACGGCGGCGGGACGACGCCGACCAATCCGTGCACGACCGCGCTGCTCGCCGACACGTCTGACGTCGCTGCCGTGGGCGAAGTGGCCCTGAGCGGCAACGCTCCCGATCCTGCCGAAAAGAAGACGCGGATCGACGGCAACCCGCGCGGCCGCGTCTACGAGGCGAAAGCGCTGCACGAAGCGGCGCAGCGCAAACGCGAATCGGACGCGCGCGCGGCGGCCGTGACCGACTCCGGCTTTGCCAATCGCACCTCGATTACTTCGCCGGCGCCTGTCGCCGAAGACATCGGCGAGATCGCGGTCCTGCAGGACACCGGCGATCTGGTTCTGCCGCAGAACCTCTACGACATCCGCAGCACCGGCCTGCGCTTCACGCGCAACGGGTCCGGCTACACGCTGTCCAAGATCGACGGAAACTTCCGCGCCACGCTGGGCAATCGCGTGACGCTGACCGACGACGACTCCGCGAACGTCAACGTCCCGTTCTCGTTCCCCTTCTACGGCACGGCGCAGACGGCCGCCTTCATCAACTCGGACGGCAACATCACCTTCGGCGAGGAAGACAAGAGCAGCACGGAACGCAACGTCGCGCGGCTGTTGACCGGACCGCCGCGCGTGGCTCCGTTCTTCGCCGACCTCGATCCGACGACCGGGACCGGCAAGATCTTCGTCAACGCCGCGGCGGATCAGTACACGGTGACCTGGTGCGCCGTACGCGCGTTCGACTCGACGCGTTCAGTGACGGCGCAGGCGACGCTCCTGCCCGATGGCAGCGTCGAGATGAAGTACGCCGACGCCATCAATATCGGGGATGCCGTCGTTGGCATTTCACCCGGCCACACCGCCGACGTGACGCTGCTGGATCTGTCGAACGGCACCGGATCGAGCTCGGCGGCCATCGCCGAGCGCTTCGCCCAGGCAAACTCGATCGATACCTTCGCGGTGGCGAAGAAGTTCTACGCGAGCCATCCCGACAACTACGATCAGATTCTGTTGTGGACCGACCAGCGGCTGATCACCGATGCGTTCGCATACGAAGTCACCGTTGCCAACGAGGTGCGCGGGATCGGTCAGGACATCTACGACCTGTCGCACTCGCTCGGCAGCGGCGGCCGTCTGCGTTCGCTGGTGGTGATGGACTGGATCGGCAAGTACCCCGATGACCCGACGACAAAGTTCCTCGGTGAGAACAACACGCTCAGCGTGCTCGGGCAGGAGGTGGGACATCGCTGGCTGGCCTATCTCGAGTTCCGCGATCGTACCGGCGTTCGATCTGATGCGCTGCTTGGCCGAGATCTCGCGCACTGGAGCTTTTTCTTCGATTCGGATGCGTCGGTGATGGAAGGCAACGACATCGAGGATCTGACCGGCGGCCAGTTCCGTACCGCCGATGCAGTCAAGCGCTACAGCCGGCTCGATCAGTACGCGATGGGGCTGATTCCGTCGTCCGGCGTGCCCACGTTGTTCTACGTCGAGCCGACCAACTCGGCGAAGACGCGCGAATCGGCGCCGGCGATCAACGTCACGTTCAGCGGCACGCGTCGCGACGTGCTGATCGACGACGTGATTGCGGTGATGGGGCAGCGCATTCCGAGCTCGAACGATTCGTCGAAGACCCATCGCCAGGCGTTCATCTTCGTCGTCTCGAACGGCCGCTCGCTCAACAACGCCGACGTGACCAAACTGGATCGCATCCGATCGCAGTGGGAGTCGTTCTTCCTCAACGCGACCGAAGGACGGATGACCGCGATTACGCGGCTGCGCTGACTATTTCCAGGCGAGAGCGGCGAGCGCCTCTTTCGCCTGACGTTCGTAGGGACCGCCGAGCTCGAGGTACTTCTCGAAGTTGGCAATCGCACGGCGGCGATCGTCCTCGCCGCCAATCCACTTCTCCATCTGCTGATCGTAGCGCTGCTGTTTGACGAAGCGCATCTGGCAGGCGCGCGCGAGGTTGAAGTAGCCGAGCGCGTCTGATGGCGCTACGGCGATCGCGCGAGCGAACGCATCGACCGCGGCGTCGAGCGCGGCGCGCTTGACGTGGATGACGCCAATCGCGTTCGAGATCTCCGGGTCCCGCGGCCAGCGGCCTTCCGCGTCGCGCAGGATCCGCAAGGCCGCGGTCTCCTCGTGGAGCATTCCGTAAGCGTCAGCGAGGCTGAAATAGATCGGTTCGAACTCAGGGACCTCGCGCCGGACGCGCTCCCATGACTTCGCCGCGTCGCCGTACTGCCGGAGTGCGAATTGGGACAGACCGAGCGCGTAAATCACCCACGGCCGGGCATCGGCGGCCTTCGCTGCCTCCGCGAGATGGCGCGACGCGGTCTCGACGTCGCCGCGCTCGTATGCGGACCAGCCCAGTTCCGCCGCCGAGCTCAGCGCGGAGCTCGTTTCGCCGAAGCGCGCGTGTTCATTAGTGCTCGGAGGTGCCGAGGGTCGCATCCGTAATGAGGTAGCGGGCTGCGGTTCGGATGGCGCCTCCGCTTCGCGGCCGAGCGCGCGAATGATGTGCACGGGATCGCGCGACACGGGAAGCGACGGCGGCGTTGTCGCGTCAGCTGGAGGCTCCGCCTTCACACCCCCGCCTTCGCCGATCGGCTTTGGCGGGACGCCGCCGTCTGTATTCAGAGGCGCGGCGGGCGCTGTCCGGAATGTCAGCAGCGATGCCGGCGCCAACGCCAGATATCCGCGGCGGGCGCGGACTTTCACGCCGGGGCGCGACACCTTGACGTCGATCGATCGGTACTTGCCGTCGAACGCGGTGTTCGCCGGCGTGTAGGCGACGACGTAATAGGTGCCGGCGTCCCTCTGAATCTCGTCGAGCGCGCGGCCGAAGTTGTTCTCGTTCGAGATCGCGAACCCACCCGTGTCGACAGCAAGGCTGTTGCTGCCGTCAGCCTGCAGGTCGAAGCGGCTCGCGGGCCCCATCTCGTTCGCGGCAAGGGGCTGATCGATCAATTCGGCCGAGCCGCCCTTGTTGAGACCGCGCGCGTCGATGCTGTAGAAGTGCGCGCCTGCTCGCGCCGCCTGTCCCGTCGCCTGACGGACTGCCGCCTCCATGTCCTGAACGATGAAGCCTTCCGAGAAGAACACGACCGTCTTGGCGCCTGGAAACCGCGCCAGTCCATTGCACAGCGCGTCGATCGTCGCGAGCGTCTGAGTGGTCGCGCGGCGCGACTCTTCGACGGACCGTCGCGCCTTCTCGCGCACGGCGGCATCCACCATCGCCCCGCGACCGCATGCGCTCGGATCGTCCGAGCAGGCGCGAAGGACCGCAGTGCGAAGCGCTTCCTGCTCGTTGTTGACGATGCGAAGCGCCTCGATGTCGTCGAGCAGCCGTGGCCACTCACGGCGCTCCAGCTGGCGGCCGCGCAGGTCGCCGGGAAGCTTCATCGCCAATGCCGCTGTCTTCAACTCCTCACGGTTCGCGGTGAGCCGGCCATTCGCGAGCTTGCCGTCGACGACCACGCCGCCGATGTCACCGTCGCGGAACTTCTCGGCGAAGAACTTCGCCGCCGCGTCGCGCGCCCGCTGGAACGGACCCGGCGTCAGATGGGGGGTGTCGAAGAGAAAGAGCCAGAGGGATCGCTGCTGTCGAGCTGACGGTGCTGAAGGTGCGGTACCTGGTGCTAAGGGTGCTGGTGCTGAGGGTGCTGGGGGTGCTGAAGGTGCAGGTGCTAAGGGTGCATTGCCGATCAAGACGACCGACTGGATGCGCTGCGGAACGCCGTCTTCGCTGATCTGGAAGTCAGCGGCAGTCAGGTCGGTGACGAATCTGCCGTCCTCGAGGACACGGACGTCGACTTCGACGAGCTGCGTGCCGGAGCGGAACGTTTGCTGCGGCGGTGCTGGCGTTTGCGCCAGCAGCAGCAGCGCCGATAGCCACATCAGGCGTGTCAAGTTTCACTCCGAACGCACCCTCGCCTATCGCTCATCGATCGTCGTCCATCGCCCGGTCTTCGCGCCCCGGCGCTACTGCGTGACATTCACCATGTACAGCTCGTAGCGATTCTTGCCGGCGCGCTGCAGGAAGGCGATCTTCGTGCCGTCGGGCGACCAGGCCGGCAGGATGACGTTCCTGGTGCCCTCGACCTGCTGCTTGTTCCCCTGCTCGTCCATGACCGCAAGACGGCCTGACGAGTGCGAGTAGGCCACCATCTGGTTTCGTGGCGACCAGCCGAACGTATAACCGGGAAGGAACTGCTGGCCGACGAACTCGCCAACGACCTCACCCTTGAGGCGCAGCGTGATCACATTCTGCGTCTGGCTTTGCGCCTTCTGCGCCGCGACATCGCCGGCCGTCGTCCCACCGGTGCCTGAATCCACACCGCCCCGCGCGAGGTCGCCACCCATCGGCGTCGAGACCGCGCTGACGGTTTTCTGCTCTGCCTTCGGCGTATCGATGCCGAACGTCTTCGAGCCGGGCGCGAACTGGTTCGACTTCCAGGCCCAATACTCCGTCGCCCAGGCAGGAGGCTCGTTGACCGGCTCCGGTTTCCCTTCGGCGGCCGACATCACGAAGTAGCGGTGCTTTCCAACCATGCCCTTCGAGTCGCGTTCGGAAGTCTGCAGAAACAGTTTGTCGCCTTCGGCGGACCAGGCGAGCTGTGTAGGCTCACCTTTCAACTTGCCGGCATCGATGGCGGAAACGAGAGCCGGCGCGGACAGCTGCACGGCCAGGATCAACGTCGCAAGCATGCGTTCCACTCCTCCAGAGCAGACGAGGGTTACCGTTTTCGCTCGATCTCCGCGAGTTTCGCAATCAATTCAGGGGATTCGGGCAATACGGCCAGACCGGCGCGGACCGCCTGGCCGGCCAGCGCAGGTTCCGAGATCCGCAGGTAGGCGTCGGCAAGCGCCAGGTGCGCAGGCACCATCTTCGGATCGATGGCCGCAGCCGCGCGCCAGGCGCTGATCGCCTCGCGATGCGCGCCGAGCGCCTCTCGCGCCCAGCCGAGCACGAACGCCACGGCGGCGTGCGTCTGGTCCGCCTTGAGCGACGCGGACAGCTCTCGCGCGGCGCCGGCGAAATCCGACGCGGCAAACAGATCGAGTCCGCGCGCGGCCTGGGCTGCGGGCGGTGACATCGATTGTCGCAACGACATCCGCGCCTGCCGGACGAAGTCGCCGTTGAGAATGTCGGCGGGGCGGATGACCGGGGCGCTGCTGGCGGCGCGCGCTTCCGGCGGCGGCGCCGGCGCGGGTGCGTGTCCGGCCACGACGTCGAGCTCACGCGTCAGATCGGCGATCGTCTCGCCGGCCGCCGTCACCTTTACTCGCGTCACATACGGGCCCGGTGGGGCGGCGGCGAGTGGCAGCGCGAATTGCGCCCGCCTGACCAGTCCCGTACCGCTGCTGAGCGGAGCGTCGATATCCGCCCTCACCGTCGCGATCGGCTGATCGGACCCAGGGGCAGCGAGTGCCGCGGTGACTTGAACCGTCGAGAGTTGTTCGGCGACGCGTCCGTAGATTTCCACCATGCCCGACAAGCCGTCGTCGCTGTAGGCGCGCGCACGGACGGGCAGCGATCCGGCAGAGGAAGAGAGAATGACGTCGCTGACGCTGACGTCGGGACCGGAGATGCCACGGACGTCGAGCTTGCGATCGGCGCTGCCGATCAATCCGCCGGGCTCGCGCACGACGGTGCGCATCATGTAGGCGCCGGGAGGAAGATCGAAGTGCACGCGATAGCTGCCGCGCCCCGTCGTCGATCCTTCGGCCGGCGCATCCGGGAGCGCCATCGTGTCGGTGCCGCTCGCGACTACGCGTCCGTCGCGCATGGCGCGAACGACGAACACCACGTCTGCGGCCTGATCCTCTCCGGCACGCACCGGCAGATCGGCTTCGAGCGAGAGAATGACCCGCGAGCGGCCGCCGTTGTCCGCTTTCAACGTGTAGGTCGTGTACTCGACGCGAAGGCCCTGCTGCGCGAATGGCGCGGCGAGCGCCGCATCAATCGCGCGACGGCGATCGAGGGTCGCGCCGGGTTTCACGGTCGCATAGCCGGTGCGAGCGCTCACGCGAGCGCCGGGCCGCTTCAGACGAACCCCGACTCGCCGGTACTCGCCGCGTGCCGCCAGCGCCGCGGCGCTCGGCGTGAAACCGACGACGTAATAGTCCTGAGCCTCATCGGAGATACGTGCAAGCGATGCGTCGAGATGCGACGCCGCGTCGATGATCAACGCGCCATCGGTTTCCGCGGCGAGGCTGCCGAGCGGCTCGCTGCGCGCCAGGGCCTCCGTGCCGGGATCAGTCGACGGCACAGCCGGCTGCGAAATATCGGAACCGGCGCGGCGGTTCAGATCGAAGGAGTAGAAGACCGCGTAGCTCTGAGCCGCAGCCGCGGCGACGTGCTCGAGCTCGCGCGTCACGTTGCGCTGGTGGAATCCCTCGGAGAAAAACACCACCGTCTTCCGCCCTTCGACCGAGCGATACTGCGCGATCAGATCCGAAAGGCGCCGCAGGCTGTCGCGCGCCGCGGCATCCGCCTGCGCCGCAATGGTGCGCGCGTTCTCCAGAATCAGTCGGCGGGTCACGGACGGATCTTCGGACTGCGCGCGCAGGGCGCCACGGTCGACGGTCGCGCCGCCAACGCCGGCGGCGGCGCCGGCGCCGACGTCGGCGGTCAGATCGGCGGACTGCCGCCTCATGACGTCGGTGACGACGCGTTCGTTGCCCGCGGCAATCTCGTAGGCTTCGTGCACCGACAGATCGCCAATCGCGCTCTTGACGTTGCGTTGCATCTCGCCGTGCACTTTGGAGAGTTCCGCGATCGCGCGGGTGCGATCGGCGGTGAACGAGAGCTCCGGACCAGGGCCCGGAATGCCGATGACAGCGACGCGGTCGGACGCCCGCACGCGCGTGCGGATGAAGGCTTCCGCCGCGCGCTGCGCGACGTGCTCGTTGCCGGGCGCGATGTGCGCCTGGTCGAACACTAGGAGATAGAGATGGCCGCGCGGTGCGCCGCGGTTCGACGAGACTTCCGCCGACACCGCGCGCAATGCCGCTTCCGCGTACATCGCGGCCGGCTCCGTGACGTGCT
Source organism: Acidobacteriota bacterium (assembly GCA_046765855.1). Lineage (GTDB taxonomy): Bacteria > Acidobacteriota > Vicinamibacteria > Vicinamibacterales > 2-12-FULL-66-21 > JAICSD01. The sequence continues at coordinate 7,603 of JBKPSE010000591.1, forward strand.
GGAACAGCAAGATGGGAAGCGGCTGGCCGTCCTCGACGATCTCGATTTCGTCAGGACGAAGATCCGCGATCGGCTTGCCCGCGGCGTCGCTGACGCGCACGTCGAAGCGCACCAGGTCGACGCCGGATCGGAATACCGGTTGCGGCGCGGACTGCGGAGACGCCGCAATCGCCGCTGCGAGCAGGGTCGAGGCGAGGACCCGCATTTTTATCGAATCTTAACCCGCTGCGCCTTCTCCGGCTCTCCGAACATCGTCCACAATTGCGCCGCGACGACCCGCGCTTCGGGCGTGGGTGAGACGCGCAGCATCTCTTCGATCGCCCGTTCCGACTCGGCGTCGCGTCCCATCGCGCGGTAGAGCATGGCAAGTCCGGCGCGCGCCCGCGTATTGTGCGGGAAGATGCGGATCTCCTCCAGCAGATATGGCTCAGCTTCGCCGTAGCGTTCGAGGCGCGCCAGCGAATCGCCGATGTAGTAGTTCAGATCATTCATCTGCACGGTGCGGCCGCGCAGCGCGTCGCGCGCGCGCATGAGCGGTCCGAGCGCCTCGGCGTACCGCTGCTCGTTGTAGAGGATCAGGCCGTCGACGTAAAAGGGCATCGGCAGCGTACTGTCCGCCTGCTGTGCCAGCGCCGCTTCGCGGCGGGCCGCGTCGCGGTCGTGCCGCGCCAGCGCAATCTTCGCGAGCGTCTCGTGCGCGCCGGCAGGCGCAACGCTGATCGCAAGCTCCGCGTGCTGCTGCGCTTCGTCGAGTTTGCCGATGCGCAGCAGCGCTCCGGCGGCGCCAATCAGGCTGCCCGGATCCTTGGGCTTGCGCTTGATGACTTCCTTGTAGGCGGCGATGGCTTCGGGCGTTGCGCCACGCCGAATCTGTACTTCGGCCAGCTGCAGCCACACGTCGGTCATCTCCGCGTCCTCTGCGAGGACTTCCTTGTAAACAGCGACCGCCTCCTCGAACTTCAGGTCGCCGGCGAGATCGGCGGCATGGCGGTACTTCTCGAGGACCTTCACCTTGTCCTTCGGATCGGGCAGCGAATCGCCGGGCAGCGACAGTGACGCGCTGCTGCCGCCGCCAACGTAGCCGAGCGCGGCGAGGCGCTGCTTGTCTTCATCGGTCACCGCGGAGGGCGCTTCGATCGATGCGTTCTTGATCAGACCTTCGAGCGCGGCGCGCATCGCCTGCCGCACCTGTGGCCGATCGGCGGCCACGGATGTCGACTCCGTGGGATCGCGTTCGAGATCGAAGAGCTCGTCGCGCGGCGCGCGGATCAGGCGATAGCGCGCGTCAGTCAGCGAATAGAGCTCGCTCCAGCCGAAGTGATAGCGCGAATAGAGCGCCTCGGCATAGATCCCCGTGTCGGCGACGCTGCCGGTGCCGTCGATCAGCGGTTTGAGCGAACGGCCTTTCAGTGCGGCGGGCTTCGCCGTGCCAGTCTCGTCGAGGATCGTCGGGGCGAGATCGATGTGCTGGACCGGGACGTCGATGCGCTTGCTACCGCCGCGCCATCCCGCCGGTTTGACGATGAGCGGCACTCGCGTCGTTTCCTGATAGAGGAACAAGCCGTGTTCCTGCTCGCCGTGATCGCCGAGCCCTTCGCCGTGATCCGACAACAGAACGATGGTTGCACGATCGAACACGTTCATCGCGCGGAGGCGATCGAGGAAGCGGCCAACGATTTCGTCCGCCGATGCGATTTCACCGTCGTACGGTTCGTAAGCCCGGAAGCGCTCGGGCGGCGAGTACGGTTTGTGCGGCTCGTAGATGTGAAAGAAAAGGAAAAACGGCTTCGACGCGTCTCGCGCCGACAGCCATTTGTCGGCGGCGGCAAGCGTCTGCTCGCCCGGACGCTGGACCTGCCCGATCGACAACTCGCCGGACGAGGCCGGCAGTTCGCTGTCGTAGGTATCGAAGCCCTGGCCGATGCCGGTGGCGGCGCGAAGCACGTAGGCGGAAACGAATCCTGCGGTCGGCCAGCCTCGATCGTGCAGCGCGCGCTGCAGGAACCATTGTCCCTGTTTGACCGTGAACCCGATGTTGTCGCGCACCCCATGCTCGAACGGCAGCACGCCCGAGAGGATGCTCGCGTGCGCGGGCAGCGTCTGCGGCGCGTGCGAATAGGCGCGGTCGAACACGACCGCCTGCGCCGCGAACGCGTCGATGTTCGGCGTTCGCACCTTGGTATAGCCGTAGAGCGGCAGGTGATCCGCCCGTAACGTGTCGATGGAAATGAGGACGACCGGGCCGTCCGCCGCGGCCCGTCCCGCCGACCGCGTCGCAGCCCAGACGCCGAGCGCGGCCGCGGCAGCAACGACAAGCACGACGATCTTCTTCATCGGTCCAGGACGCGCCTTACTTTGACGACGTCTGCGGCGTACTGGGCGGGCGGTGCGTCGCGGACGAATCGCTCGAGATACGGCCGCGCCTCGTCGCGGCGGCCAGCGGACGCCAGCTCCATCCCGAGGTTGAACAGCGCGTCGAAATCGTTCGGCGCGAGCTCCACTGCACGGCGCCAGTGCGCGAACGCCTGATCCGCCTGTCCGGCGCGCATCGCAGCGACGCCGAGACCGTTATGGGCCCGCGCCGACTTCGGATCGAGCGCAACCGCCTGTTCCAGCGCGGCGCGCGCCGCGTCGAGTCTGCCGCGCTGCAACTCCAGCGTGCCGATGTTCTCGAGCGCCTGCACGTTGCCTGAGTGCTCGGCCAGCGCGCGTCGAAAAACCGCCTCCGACTTGTCGTTGCGACCGGCCCGGGCGTAGGCGATCCCCAGCGCATTGAGTGCATCGGGGTCCGCGGGCTGGCGACCGGCAAGCGGCTCGAGCAGCGCGATTGCGTCTGCCGGCCGTCCCGCCTCCGCCAGATACGATCCGAGCTGCGTCGTCATGCCAGGCTCGATTGCGTCTGCCTTGAAGGCGCGCTCGAGCGTGGTGATCGCGGCGCTCGCCTCGCCGGCCTGCCAGTGCAGGAACGCCAGATTGCGGTAACCAATCGCCATCGAGGGACGCCGCTGGATGATCCGCTCGTAGATCTGCAGCGCCTCCGTCCTGCGTCCGGTCTGCCACGCCTCGATGCCCTGCTGGATCCACTGGTCCAGCTCCATCAGGTTCTTGGGATCATCCTCTTCGGTGTAGGCGGCCTTGCGCGGCGCATTTCCGGAC
>JBKPSE010000592.1:0-16313 GCA_046765855.1 Acidobacteriota bacterium
ATCAGCCCGCTCTGGCATCTGATAACCGGTTATCGGCGGCCTGTACGACGCGTTTCACCCATCGCGCACCACACAATCGCGGAGTCCGCCGTCATGCATCTCGGTGCGCGAGAAATGGGTGCGAGAAATGGGTTTCACCACCGGCTGCTAGGGGGCTGTTTTCCCTGCCTGAAACAACTGGGGCGCGAACTGCGACAGATAGTCGCGCCAGTTCAACCAGGTGTGTCCCCCTTCGCTCACGACAAATACAGGCGCGAATCCGTGCTTCTTGAGCAGTTCGACGGTGTTTCGCGTCGTGCCGATCAGGCCGTCTTCCTTACCGGCGCTGAACCAGAACAGCCGCAAGCCTTTCTTCATCGCGCCGTTGTCGAGCGCGGCGGCGTTCTGCTTTTCCCACGCTTCACCGAACGGCCGCTCGGGGGCTGCCGTTGCCCCTGCCGCAGGGGCGGTGCGTCGGCCTCTTCCACCGCCGAAGATGCCGGAGCTGAAAACGCCGATGTAGGCGAACCTGTCCAGATGTGGAATCGCGATGTTCAGCGTCTGGCCGCCACCCATTGACAGGCCGGCGATCGCGCGGCTCTGCCGGTCGGTCATGACGCGGTAGGACCTCTCCACATACGGCATCAAATCGTTGACGAAGTCGGTGACGAAGGCGTCCGCCCTCGGCGCCGCGCCCGGAGCCGGCGGCGCCGGCGGCGGCGCGCCCAACGCGGCGCCGGCGCCGTTTACGTGTCCGGCCGGCATCACCACGATCATGGGCCTGGCTTTCCCTGACGCGATCAGGTTGTCGAGAATGAATCCGGCGCGCCCGACCGACGTCCACGAATCGTCCACGTCGCCGGCGCCGTGCAGCAAGTACAGCACCGGATACTTGTCGCGGCCCGCCTCGTAGCCAGGAGGCGTGTAGACGTGCATCCGGCGCAGCCCGCCGAGCGATGCGGAGTTGTAGTAGACAGACGCCACCGCGCCGTGCGGCACGTTGCGCGCGTCGAACACATCGGAGCCGGGGACGACGGCAAGACTGTAGATGGTGGTGTTGGTCTGGCTGGTCACCGGATTGCGGGCATCGGCGACGGTGACGCCGTCGACGACGAAAACATAGCGATACGCACCCGCCGGGATCGCGTTCGTCGTCGCTTCCCACACGCCGTCCGCGCTCCGCGTGAACTGCAGCGGCGTGCCGCCTCGTCCGATGCCCGGGATATCCCCTGGGCTGCGCAATTCCACCTTCTGCGCGTTGGGCGCCAGGATGCGGAACGTGACTCGACGCTCCGCGTGCACTTCAGGGGAAACGACGGTCGGGCCCTGCGGCGCCTGCTGCGCGTCGAGCGCAAGCGGCGCCAGCAGCCACACGACGCCGGCGATCAGTCTCAGAATCCGTCTCATACCGCCCTCCAGCGGCATGAGATTACATCAACCGTACCGCGTTCAGGCGAGGCGCGCCTTTTCTTCGGCCGGTGCGTTCTTGCGCAACTGCTTGATGCTGCGCTCGATACGTTCGGCGATCTCGCGCTCGACCTGAAGCGAGCGCAGCATGGTCTGCGCCTCCTGCGTGCGTGCGGTAAGGCGATCGACGACCTCCATCACGTGATCGACCACCGCCTTCTGCTCGCCGAGCGTCTCCAGGTTGAGGCGCACATCTTCCAGCATGTTGGCAATGACGCTGGTCTTGGTGTGGACTTCGTCGACCAGCCGCTTGCGCGACTCGATGTGCGCGAGTCGCGTCTCCGTCTCGCCCGCGCAGGCGAGGGCCTCGTCGACACGTTCGCGCAGCGCGGCGACCTCGTTTCGATGCGCTTGCACGTACTCGAAATCAGCCTTGCTTCGGGCGCTGACCTGAGCGACGCCGGCGACTTCCTGACGCACCGCGTCCACCACCGCATCGCGGCGGACGATCTCGGCGATCTTGGCGTCGATCTCGTCGGTCATCCGCGCGAGCTCCGCGCCGCGGGCCTCGAAGGCCGCGATGCGCTTCTCGGTGAAGGCGAACTCGGAGCGGCGCTGATCGATGGCCTTGGCGCTGGCTTCGAGCCGCTTCAACTGCTCGTCCGAGGCATCCAACTGCGCCGCGACCTCGCGTTGCCGCGTCTGCACCAGGGCGAGCTCCTGCAGCAGTTCGTCTTTCACCTGCGCCGACCGGCCGACTTCCTCGGCCAGACCCTGGACCTGCGTGAGGCGCTCGGCTGCGTCGCTGGCCGCACCGCGGCTGGCGGCGAGCAGCTCGGCCAGCCGCTTCTCCTGTTCGACCAGCGCCGCCTCCTCCTGCTGGGCGGCGGTGAATCGCGCGTGCACCTTCTCGATCTCGCTCTCGAGTCTGGAAAGCTCTGCGCTCATCGGCATCAGCCTGCCCTGCACCGCGGCGACGCCATCGAGCTTCTGGCGGACGTCGGCGACCGCAATCGCGACGCCGTCGATCTGGCTGCGCAGCGATTCGACCTCGCCGGAGCGGCTGATCTGGTCGTCGATCTTGCGATCGACGTCGGTGGCGAGAACGCCGAGGCTGTTGAGCCGGGCCTCGACGCGCTCGACGAACTGCTGCTGGCTGGCAATGCGGTTCATCTGCCGATCGAGATCGTCGGCAATGGTGACGAGATTGGCCGCCTGCTGCGTGCCTTCGCCGACAATCGCGAGCTTGCTGGTGATCGCCTCCATCCGGGCGTCGAGCTCCGGCAGTCCGGCGCTGAACGTCGTGGTGCGCTCGAGGAATGCTTCGAGCGAGGCGCGATCGGCGGCAAGGCGGTCGCGCAGCTGGACGGCTGCCGCGTGCGATTTGTAGAAGTCCTGGATGTCCTTGCGCAGCGCCTCGAGATCCTGCCGGCTCTGTTTGAGCGTGTCGTACTGCAACGCGGTGCGCTTGGCCAGATCGTCAACCTGCGCCAGCGATCCGTGCAGCGCGTCGAGCGACATCTGCTTGCGCGAGAGCTCGTCCGCGCTGGTCGTGAGCGTCTGCAGCTCCTTGGAGAGCTGATCGACCTTCTGGACCATGCCGGACGCCAGACGATCGCGCACGGCGAGCGTTTCCAATCCCTTCTCCGCGTCGCTGACCGAGGCCTGCAGCACTTTGACGCGCTGGTCGAAGGCCTCGAATTCCTTCCGCTCGATCGCGAGCCTGTCGCTGTACGAGCGGACGAAATCGGTGAGCCCGGCGCGATCCTTCTCGAGCCTGGCCAGGTCGCCGGCGAACGCGTCGCGCGCCTTCAAACCCAGATCCAGCTGCCCGCCGACCTCGCGCGCGAGATTCTCCACGCGGTCGATCAACTCCTCCGTTCGCGACGCCTGCCGCGACCCTTCGTTCAGCTTGTCGATCTGGACTTCCATCGCCCAGACCATCTCGTTGAGGCGGTTTGCTTCAACGATGGCACGTTCGACCGTGTGTTTCTGATTCTCGAGCGCCTTGATCTTCTGACCGACGTGCTCGGCGAGCGCGTTGAGGGCGGACATCCGCTCCTCCGTCGTTTTGCTCATCTCCTGCAGCTGAGCGAGCGCGCCGAGCTTCTTCTCGACCTCGTTGACGATCTCGACCGTCGCATTCGCCTCGTCGTGCGTTGCGCGCGACATGTCCTTCAGGCGCGCGTACTCCTGTGTCAGTTGCGATGACATCGAGCCGAGACGATCGAGGTCCGTCTTCAGGCCGTCCGTCCGCTCGGTGGAGGCCTTGACTTCGGTCTGCGCCTGCCGCAGGTGATCGCGCAGCTCGTCGAGCGCGCTCTGATCGTTTCTCAGCGCATCCAGGCTGGCGCGCGTCTCGACAGCCTGCGATGCCAGCTGCTGCAGCGCCTGCTTGTGCTTCTGCAGCTCGCCGTCGGGCGCAGTGAGTCTCGCGGTCTCCTGTTCTGCCCCGCTCACCGCGTCGGTCAGCGCCTTGATGCGCTGGTCGATGGCCTCGAGCTCCGTCGCGCGCCTGGCGGCCTTGGCAAGGCGATCGTTCACTTCATCGAGGCGGGCGTTCGCCTTGTCGGCCTTCTCCTCGACGTCCTGCAGCGACTTGCTCGCGGACGCGAGCTTGGCGCTCTGCATCTGAATCTGGGTGAGCATCGTGCTCAGCGCCGCGCGCTCTTCTTTCGAGGCTGCGAGCAGCGACTGCAACTCGTCCGACTGAAGCCTGGTTGCACCGGTCTTCTTAAACGCGTCGAGCATGACGGAGTACTCCCTGGGGGCTGAATTGTGAGGGGGGCCCCTAAGAATAGCCCCTTCAGTCGTTTATCGCAACCGCCAACGGAAAACTGTAGCGATGCAGGTCAGTGCGGCATCCGCGCCACTTGCAGCGCGTAATGGCCCGCGGAGATGAAGGTGATGGCGAGAGACGCCCAGATCAGCGTTTGAACGATCAGCGAGGCCTCGCCGAGGTAATTGAAGTAGAGCGCGCTCACGCCCGTGACGATGTAGAGCGCCGTGGCGATCTTTCCGTAGATGGACGGCCGGAAGGTGCGCGGGCCGATCGCGAGGTTGACCACGGCAACCGTCGCCACGATGGCGACGTCGCGCGAGATGACGAGGATCGTGAACCACAGCGGCAGCCGGTTCGGCCCGCCGATGTCGGGCAGGGTGAGGGTCACGAACATGGTCACCAGCAGCAGTTTGTCGGCCACCGGGTCGAGCCAGGCGCCCAGGACCGTTTTGTCCCCTGTCATGCGCGCGATCAGCCCGTCGAACAAGTCCGTCAGACCGGCGGCCATGAAGGTGACGAGCGCCCAGCCCCGATAGCCGTACATCAACAGGATCACGAACGCCGGGATCAGCAGCATCCGCATCAGCGTCAGCTGATTTGCCGGCGTGAAGATCGGCCCGAGCGTCACTATTTACCGGGGGGCTTCGCCCCGCCGGACCCCCCTACGCGCGCGCTTGCGGGGGCCCCCCACCCCGCGCCGCGCGCGCGGCTCACTCGCGACCGCTCGTTCGCTCTTTATCGCGCCGGGAGGCGTCGCTCCGCCGGTCATCCCTGCGCGCTCGCGTGACATTGACTACTTCCTGGCGAGCGCGACGAGCCTGGCGACTGCGTCCGCCGCTTCCGCGCCGGTTACGGGACGGGACAGCTGGAAGGTTTCTCCCTCGAGCGGCGACATGATCCCGGCGGACACTGAGCGCGCCGCGGCGGGATAACTGAGATGTGATGGCGCCACGTCGGCAAAGCGCGGGCGCGGATCGCGCCAGCGCTCGGCGAGCCGCGGCTTCTCGTTGCCGATCAAGGTCAGCACGCGGCTTACGGCGGCGGCGAGATCGCCGCGGCGCACCGTCCCGTTTGGCTGAAATGCGTGGTTGGGATACGGCTCCATCACGCCCGCGCGCGCCACGGCAAGAATCCAGGGGGCCGCCCAGTTGCCGCGCACATCGGTCATCACCGCCGGGTTCCCGCCACGCGCGCGGCGCAGGAGATCCTCGAGGCGGACGCCGAGCAGCGCGGCAAGCTGTGCACGCGTGACCGTCGGCGATTGCTCGATCGTGCGATATTCGGCGGGCATCGCCTCGAACGCGGCCTTTTCCCGCATGGCGTCGATCTTCGCCGCGGTCGCGTCACTCGGTTCGACGGCATTCAAGGCGGCATAGGCGTCCGCCGCTTTCACCCATTCCTGGTTGGCTTCGTGAATTTCCGCGATCAGCAACAGCGCTCGCGTGTCCGCGGCATCGAGAGCGACGGCCTGCTCCGCATGCGCGAGCGCGGCGGCCGCATCGCCGGCTTTCTGATCGACAGCGGCGAGCTCGCGATACAGGAACGCGCTCTGCGGGGATGCCTGAATCGCCGCGGCATAGCGGCGGCGCGCCTCGTCGAGCCGTCCCGCGTCCGCCGCTTTGCGCGCGCTCTCGATGTTCTGCTGCGCGCCGCGGAACTTGAGCACGTCCACGCGGCTGCGCACCGAGGCGAGAGTCGCATCGGCAGCGAGGGCTGCCTCGAACGCGTCGAGCGCGGCTTCGCTGCGGCCCAGCGCCAGCAGCGCCTCCCCCTTGCCCGCGAGCGCCGGCGCATACGAGGGGGACTGCGACAGCGCGCGATCGAAGTGCGTAATCGCCGCCTGCGCGTCCTTGCGCGCGAGCGCCGAGTATCCAAGGCCGGCCTCCGCGGGATAGAACCCGGGAGTGGCCTTCACAATCGCCGCAAACTGCCGATCAGCGGCCTTGGTGTCCCCCGCCTGAAGAAGATTCCAGGCGGCGCGATGCGATTCCCAGACCGAAGCATCGCCCACTGAAGGCGGACCCGATGGATACACGAAGTCGGCGTAGCGCGGCGCGCCCGGAGCCACCGGCGCGACGGGTGGCTTTTTTGCGCAGGACGCGGCGAGCATTCCGATCGTTCCGATCAGCACGGCCGCTGCGAGTCCGCTACGGGACAACCGGGCTCTCCTTGTGGAACCGATCGGCGATCCGGCGAGGCACATCCGCTTCAATGGTGACCCGGTCTCCCGTCGCGAGGTGGTGACGAACGTGCCCCAGGCGATAGAGTTCCGCGATGTGGGCTCGATCCCTCGCATCGTGCGGGTCGAACTCGAGCGTAATCGTCGTGGTATCCAGCCCCAGCTTCGTCTCCATCGCCGCAATCACATCCTCGCGACCCTCGCCGGTCAGGGCCGATACGCACAGAGCGCCGGGATGCAGTGACGCCACACGCGCGCGTTCTCCAGCGTCGAGGCGATCGCACTTGTTGAACACCTCGACGATCGGCACGCGCTGCGCGCCCACTTCGTGAAGAACCGCCGCGACCGCCGCGATATGACGATCGCGATCGGGCGCGGACGCGTCGACGACGTGCAGGAGCAGATCGGCTTCCGCGACTTCCTCGAGCGTTGCGCGGAACGCCGCGACGAGAGAGTGCGGCAGCCGGTCGATGAAGCCGACGGTGTCGGACACCAGCAATTCGCGCCGGTCGGGCAGCTTCACGCGCCGCACGAGCGGGTCGAGCGTGACGAACAGCGCGTTCGACGCGACCGCCTGATCGCCGGTCAACAAGTTGAAGAGCGTGGTCTTGCCCGCGTTGGTGTAGCCCACGAGCGCCACGGTCGGCACCGCGGACTTGTGGCGCCGCTCGCGCAGCTGCGATCGCCGCTGGCGCACCGTCTCGATGTCCTTGGACAGCACGCTGATCCGGTGCCGGATCCGCCGCCGATCCGTTTCCAGTTTCGTTTCACCCGGTCCGCGAGTGCCAATGCCGCCGCCGAGCCGCGACAAGGCGTCGCTCGATCCGACGAGACGCGGCATCAGGTACTTGAGCTGCGCAAGCTCCACCTGCAGCTTGCCTTCGCGCGTCCGCGCGCGCCGCGCGAAGATGTCGAGAATGAGTTGGGTGCGATCGACGACGGGACGTCCCAGCGCATCCTCGAGATTGCGCAGCTGCGCTGGCGACAGCTCGTTGTCGAAGATGACGACGTCGACACGGGCTTCGTTCGCCGCGGCGGCGAGCATCTCGACCTTGCCTTTGCCGAGGAAGGTCGCGGGATCGGGCTTGGCGCGCTCCTGCTGCACGCGCAGCACGACGTCCGCATTGGCGGCGTCGGCGAGTCCGGCGAGTTCCTCGAGCGCCTGTTCGGGATCGAAATGTCTCGGAGAGTCTCTGAAGAGGCCGACTAGCGCCGCCCGCTCACGCACCACTAGCGAGCGATTTTAACACGCGGTCCCACGCCACCGCGCCGGCGCGGATGAGCGTGACGCTCGCCGCCGACGCATCCACAATCGTCGACGGCGCCCCGCCGCGCGCCGGACCGCCATCGAGAATCGCATCGACCTCGGGCAGCGACGCGGCTACCGCTTCTGCGCTCGCCGCGGGGCTTGCGCCGGACTTGTTCGCACTCGTCGCGGTGACCGGAAACCCGATCGCCTGCGCGAGCGCCGTCGCCACCGCGTGATCCGGTATGCGGATGCCGACAGTGTCTCCTCCGGCCAGCGTTTCAGGTGCAATCACGGGTTGCGCCCGCATCACAATCGTGAGGGGACCAGGCCACCAGGTCGAGGCGAGACGCTCCGCCGCAACCGTCAGCTCGACAACGGTACGCACCTGCGCAATGTCGCCGGCAATCAGCGTTAACGCGGAGCTCTCCGGACGTCCTTTCAAATCGAAGAGCCGCTTCGCGGCGTTCGGATTTCGCGGATCGATCGCGAGCCCGTAGAGCGTGTCGGTCGGATAGGCGACGACGAGACCCCGCCGCACCATTTCCGCCGCCTGGCGAACGACCTGCCGATCGGGATTCCGCGGATCGACGGTCAGGATCAGCGGCATCCCGCCTACAGATTCTCCGCCACCGGCTCCTCGGCCGGAGCAGGCGCGGGTTTGTCGTCGCCGCCGAACCGGTGCACGGCGATCGCGAGGCCCGCCATCGACGCTACGTCGAGCGCGAAGACCGCGCGGATGGAACTGACGGCGAGGAATCCGCAGACGACGGGACTGACGGCAAGGCCGATCAGCGAGGCGGTGGTCAGCAGTCCAAAACCGGTGCCGCGAACGTTTGCCGGAATCACTGCCGCCGCGGCGGTGTAGGCTGCGGTGGTCGCCACGCCGACAGCGAGCCCGAACAGCGGCGTCGCCAGGAACAACCATGCGACGCTGTCGGCGGCGACGTAACCCAGCGTCGATACCGCGCCTACCGCGCCGGAGACCGCGATCAGTTGCGCGGCGCTGCGGCGCGCGAGCATGCGCGCGCAATAGTGATGCCCCAGCGCGCCGGCGCCCGCCGCGATCGAAAACAGCAGACCGGAAACCAGCGGAATCCGGGCGGACTGAGTCCCGAGCTGGCCGACATAGAGGGGCAGCACCGGCCCGAAACTCCGATCGACGAACTGCAGACCGAAGATGACCACCGCCATGAGCAGGAAGTTCTCGAACGCGAGCACGTCACGAAAGGTGACCGAACGATCGCTCGCCTGGCGATCGGCGTCGGCGCCGCGAGCGTGCGCCGCAATCACCTGGCGTTCGTCATAGAGGACGAAGACGACGACCAGGGCGACGAAATAACACGCCGACGCGACGAAGAAGGCGCGCTGCAGCCCGACCAGCGCCGCGACCGTGCCGCCGAACACCGGCCCGAGCGCCGGTCCGAGCCGCTGCGCCGTCTGCACGGTGCCGATCGACTGCGCCATTTTTCCCGGCGGGGCCGAATCCGCCGCCATCGTCAAGGTCAACGCGCCGTAGCCGGCGAAGAGTCCCTGGATGCAGCGCAGCGCGAACACGTGCCACGGGCGGGTGACGAAGGCCATCGCGGCCATGACCACGACGAAGCTCGCCAGCGAGCGCTCGACCATGATCTTGCGCCCGAAGCGATCGGCCAGGCGGCCCCAGAACGGCGCCAGCAGCGCGGTCAGCGCCGGCGTGACGCCGAGACTGAGACCCGACCACATCGCGACCCGTCCGACGTCGTCGACGCCGAGCTGATGGAAATAGAGCGGCAGAAACGGCATCACCAGGGTGAACCCCATGAAGCCGATGAAGCTGGCCGACGTCACCGCAAACAGGTTGCGGCGGTACCCGATTGGCGAATGCCGATTGGCGATTGGCGATTGTAATGTCGATTGCCGATTGGCGATTGGCAATGTTCGATTGGCGAATGCCGATTGGCGATTGGCGATTTGCAATGTCGATTGGCGACTGTCGATTACGGATTGAAGATTGGCGATTGCAATGTCGATTGGCGACTGTCGATTACCGATTGCAATGGCGACTGACGATTGCTGATTGCAATGGCGACTGACGATTGCTGATTGGAAGCCGATTGCACGGCGCCTAGCTCACGAATCGACAATCGGAATCGTCAATCGTCAATGCAATCGTCAATCGGCAATGCAATCGCCAATCGTCAATGCAATCTTCAATCTTCATTCGCCAATCTCAATCTTCAATCGCCAATCGCCGATCGCCAATTGGCGAGTGTTAAAAACGAATTCTGACCATGCGCTTCTGCTCGACGTGGATGGTGTCGATGAACCGGATGCGCGGCGGGTCGCTCTGCATGACGATGGAGCTGGTGCGCGTGCCGTCGCCGAAGAAGCGGACGCCGCGCATCAGCGTGCCGTCGGTGACGCCGGTCGCGGCGAAGATGATGCCGTCCCCGGACGCGAGCTCCTTCGAGGTGTAGATCTTCTTCGGATCCGAGATGCCCATGGCGCGGCTGCGCTCCTCGTCCTCGGGCTTGTTGAACACCAGTCGAGCGAAGATTTCGCCGTTCAGGCAGCGCATCGCCGCCGCGGTCAGCACGCCCTCGGGCGCTCCGCCCGTCCCCATCACCGCGTGCACGCCGGTGCCGACCACGGCGGCCGCGATCCCGGCGGACAGGTCGCCGTCGCCAATCAAACGAATGCGCGCGCCCGTCGCGCGGATGTCCTCGATCAGCTTGTCGTGCCGCGGCCGATCGAGCACGACCACCACGAGATCCTCGACGCTGCGTTCGAGGCAGCGTGCGATGGCTTTCAGGTTTTCACTCACCGGCGCGTCGAGGCTGACGGCATGCTTGGTGCTCGGGCCGACCACCAGCTTCTCCATGTACAGATCCGGCGCGTGCAGCAGTCCCCCCTTGCTCGACGCCGCGAGCACGGCGATGGCGTTGGGCGCACCAGTCGCGCACAGATTCGTGCCTTCGAGCGGATCGACCGCGATGTCGACCGCCGGCAGCATGCCCCAGGGGAACTTCGCCTTCGCGGCCATGCCGACTTTTTCGCCAATGTAGAGCATCGGCGCCTCGTCGCGCTCCCCCTCGCCGATGACAATCGTCCCGTCGATCGGAACGGTGTCGAGCGACTCGCGCATTGCCGTCACCGCGACCTGATCCGACTTGTGCCGATCCCCCTGCCCCATCGTGTGGGCACAGGCGATTGCCGCTTGCTCGACCACCCGCAGGAAGTCGAGCGACAGATCTGAGTTCATGGCTAGCCCTTGTGCGGCGGCAATTCGCACCGCGTCGGCTTGTCGGTCCGGTAGCCGAGCACGTAGTCGGCCTGCATCAGCTTGTGGATTTCTCGCGTGCCTTCGTAGATGACCGCCCCCTTGCAATTGCGGTAGAAGCGTCCGGCGGGATACTCATCCGAGTAGCCGTTGGCGCCGTGCACCTGCACGCAGTCCCCGGCGGCGCGCTCGGACGCGACGGTCGAGAACCACTTGGCGAGGCCGGTCTCGCGCGTGTTGCGCCGCCCCGCGTTCTTCAGGAATCCCGCCCGCATCCACAGCAGGCGCGACGCCTGATAGTCGCTCTCCATCTGCGCGATCATTTCCTTGACCAGCTCGTGCTGTGCGATCTCCACGCCGAAGGTCTTGCGTTCCTTTGCGTATTTCACGCTGGCATCGCGGCACGCGCGGATGAGACCGGTGGCGCCGGCGGCGACGGTGAACCGCCCCTGATCGAGCGCGAACATCGCAATCTTGAATCCTTCACCCGGCTTGCCGAGCACGTTCTCTTCCGGCACTTCCATGTCGTCCATCTTGAAATAGCCGGTGTTGCCCGCGAGGATGCCCCACTTCTCCTTCAGCGTGCCGCTGGAGAAGCCCTTGAACCCGCGTTCGACGAGAAAGGCGCTGATCCCTGACGGATCTTTCTGCTTCTTCTTCTCGAGATCGCTCCAGCCGAAGACGAGGAAATGGTCGGCTACGTCGGCGAGCGAAATCCACATCTTCTCGCCGGTGAGATGATAGCGGCCGTCCTTCTTGACCGCGACGGTCTGCATGCCGCGGACGTCGCTGCCCGCAGCCGGTTCGGTGAGGCCGTAGGTGGCGATCTTCTTGCCCTGCGCCTGCGGCACCAGGTACTTCTGCTTCTGCGCTTCGGTGCCCCAGGTGAGGAGCGAGAGGCAGTTGAGGCCGGCGTGCACCGACATGATCACGCGCAGCGACGTGTCGACGTATTCGAGCTCCTCGGAGATGATGCCGAGGCTCACGTAATCCATGCCGGCCCCGCCGTACTCGGCCGGCACCGACGCGCCCAGCAGACCGAGCTCCGCCATCTGCGGGAAAATGGCGCGATCGAAACGGTGTTCGCGGTCGAGATCCTTGATCCGCGGCTGTATCTCGCGGGCGCCCCACTCGCGCACCGACTGCTCGAGCAGCCGCTGCTCTTCGGTCAGATCGAAATCAAGCATGAAGCCGTCCTTCGGAAAGTATGAAAACGGCCTATTGTACTTCGAGGACCGAGGATCGACGGCCGCTCAGGTGCGGCGGACCGTCACGACCGCTCCCCGGGAAAGACCGAGTCGCTCGGCGGCACTCGCCGACGGGGCGGCCAGCTCCAGATGGTCGGTGCTGCCGAACAGCGCGCCGACGCCTTCCACCGGCAGTTCGGCGTAGGTGGCGACGAGCCGCTCGATGCGGCGTCCGCCCGCGTCGATGGTGATCGCGCCACCCTGCCCGACGCGTTCGACGGTCTTGCGATCGATGTTCGTCACCAGATTGCCGAAGCGATCCACGCGCAGCACCACGCCGCGAACGGTGTCGCCATTCAATTCGGGGAGCGGGATGTCGAGCTTCTGGATGTCGGGCACGGACCGGCCGAGCGCCGGGAGCTGCGTGCCCTTCGCCAGCCACGCGGCCGCCGGCGCGAACCGATCGCGCCCTTCGAAGGTGCGGCTGACGGTGGGGCGCGCGTAACGCCGCTCCGTCAACTCGACGATCTTCTTGGCGGGCGTCTCGCGCAGCACCTGCGTGAGCACGCCGTTGTCGGGCGCGACCAGGCGGTAGTCACCCGTATCGACGGCGACCCCCCGGCGTGCCGAACCAACGCCGGGGTCGACGACAACGACGAAGATCGTCCCGGCCGGAAAGTACTTGTAGGCGGCGGCGAGCTCCAACGCTCCCGCCATCACGTCGTGCGCCGGAATGTCGTGGGTGATGTCGACGAGGGTCGCGTCGGGGCAAATCCCGAGCATCACCCCCTTCATCGTCCCCGCGTAATGGTCCTGTGAACCGAAATCGGTCAGCAGCGCGATGACGGGACGCACGTCACGCTCGCTTCCTTAACAGGATTTCGCGCGTGTTGTTCTTGAGCAGGAAGGATTCGGAGACGGCGAGGCCCTCGAACATCTTGATGATGTCGCGGTTCTGCAGCACGAACTTCGGACCGCCGACGCCCGGATGATGACGGTGGCGCAGCGACGTCGACTCCTCGATGATCTCGTATTTGGTGAACGGCGAACGCTCGACCGGTTTGGTGCAGAAGAATCCCATGACGGCGCCGCCCGGACGCAGCACGCGAACGATTTCCCGCGCGAGCTGCCGCGCCGCCGCCGGTTCGAGAAAATCGAAGATGTCCCAGCAGAGCACGCCGTCGACGCTCTGATCCGCCTGCGTGAAGCGCCGCGCGAGAACCTCGCCCAGCGTCTCGCGGGTGCCGGCGCGGGTGCTCTTGTCGATCTCGGTGGCCAGGTCCTCGATGAACAGCTTGCAGCCCAACTGCTCACCGAAGAACGCGACGTTGGTTCCAATCACCGGCCCGAAATCGACGAGCACCGGCGACTCGGTATGCGACAGCGCCGAGACGAATTTCGGCATTGCTTTCGAAGGAATGACCGGTTCGGGTCCCTTCGGCGCAGGCGCGTCCCCTCGTGGCCCCTGGTTGGGGCCCTCGGGACGCTTTCCGCCAAATTTCAGGAGATCTGAGATGGACAAAGGCGTTCAAGGTTCAAAGGGTTCAAAGGGTATTCCCCGAACCCCCGAACCCTGTCTGTTACCTCTGCCCCGCGGCTGCAGGAGTCGGCTGCACCGAGGGCTGCGCGGCCGGCGCCGAACTCGCGGCGGCGGCAGGCTTCGCTTCCCCCTTGGTGCCCGTACGCTGCATGTCGATGCTGCCGCGGAAATGCGCACCCTCGGCGATCGCCACGCGCGGCGCCGCAATGTCGCCATCGATCGAACCGTTGTCGCGCAGGTCGACCTTCTCGCTCGCGGTCACGTTGCCCGTCACCTCGCCGAGGATGATCACGGACTTGGCGAACACCTGGGCCTTGATCCGCCCGTTGGGTCCGATCGTCAGAACGTTCTGGCGCAGCTCGATCTTGCCTTCGACATGCCCTTCGATGGTCAGGTCCTCGCTGCCGGTCAATTCCCCTTTGATGACGACGGATTTGCCGATGTTCACGGGGCCCTTCTCCATTCCGCGAGGCAAGTCGCTGCTGCGCACTGGCTCGGCGGCCGGCGCGGTGTTGACGTTATGGGTTGATTGAGGATTCTGAGGCGTTCCCGCGGCGGCGCCGCCTGGCGGCGTCGGCTTTACCGCGTCATCGCGTTTCCACATGGCACACTCTCCACCTTTCCGAGGCATCTCGTTTCGCAGGGTGTCTCGGTTTGGATCGCTGGGGCAGCAGTCGAGTCAGTATACGCACGGCACTCCGACGGTGTCTAGTCCTTTTACTGCTGTCAGTTACAGTGAATGGTACAATAACACCGCAGTGCGCGCCTACTTCGATCACAACGCGACCACCCCGCCGGACCCTCTGGTCATCGATGCGGTAGCGCGCGCACTCTCTGAAGATTTCGGCAATGCATCGAGCGTTCATCACTTCGGGCAGCGTGCGAAGGCGGTGCTCGACGACGCGCGATCGGCGGTCGCCGAGCTCATCGGCGCGGAGCCCGCGGAAGTCGTGTTCACCAGCGGCGGCACCGAGTCCGACAATTTCGCTCTGCGCGGGGCGGCGGAAGCAGCCGAAGCGACCGGCCGGCGCCACATCGTCACTTCGAGTATCGAGCACGAGGCGGTCCTGAATACGGTCAAGGCGCTGACGCGCCGTGGCTGGACGGCCACTTTGTTGCCGGTCGACAGCAGCGGCATCGTCTCCCCCGCGGCGCTCGCCGCGGCGATCACGCCCGGCACCGCCGTCGTCTCGGTGATGCACGCCAACAATGAGATCGGCACCATCCAGCCGATCGCGGATCTCGCGGCCATCGCGCACGAGCGCGGCGCGACGTTCCACACCGACGCGGTGCAGTCGGTCGGCAAGATTCCGGTCAACGTCCGCACCCTGGGTGTCGATCTCTTGACGCTATCGGCGCACAAGTTCAATGGTCCCAAGGGCGCCGGTGCGCTGTGGATCCGCCGCGGCACCCGCGTGGTGTCGACGATGACCGGCGGCAAACACGAGCGGAACCGGCGCGGCGGCACCGAGAACGTCCCCGGGATTGCTGGAACCGGCGTCGCGGCTCGCCTCGCGCGGCAGAAGCTCACCAGCGAGGCGGAGCGGATCGGCGCGCTCCGCGATCGGCTCGAGCGGGGAATCCTGTCGGCGATTGGCGGCACGGCCGTGAACGGCGCGATCGACCCGCGCGTGCCGAACACCACGAACATCAGCTTCGAGGGGATCGAGGCGGAGTCGCTCCTGATCGCGCTCGATCTGGAGGGATTCGCGGTGTCCACTGGCTCGGCCTGCTCGTCGGGCACGCTCGAGCCGTCGCATGTGCTGCGGGCGATGGGACTTCCCTCTCACCGAACGCAGAGTTCCATCCGCTTCAGCCTCGGGGCGGGAAACACCGAGGAGCAGGTCGACGCACTGCTGGCAACGCTGCCGACCGTCGTCGGAAAACTGCGAACACTCGTGCGGCGTTAGGCGGCAGTTACCACGGAAGACCACACGGCCGGCGCAGGTACTCGATTGACCAGGAGTCCTGTGCCTTCTGCTCTTCCACACTCCTGACCCGGTACGGGGTCGTTGAGGTGCAGGTCAAGCAAGATGCGAGTAGTAGTAGCAATGAGCGGCGGCGTCGACTCCTCGGTTGCGGCGGCGCTGCTCGCGCGCGAGGGGCACGACGTCATCGGCTTGTCGATGCAGCTGTATGACCAGTCGAACGGCGAGATCTCGTTCGGCAGCTGCTGTACGCTCGACGATCTCTACGACGCGCGGCGAGTCGCCGCCAGCATCGGCATTCCGCACTACATCGTCAACTTCGAGCGCAAGTTCGAGGAGCACGTGGTCTCTGATTTCGTCCGCGAGTACGCGGCGGGACGGACGCCGATCCCGTGCGTCCACTGCAACGGCGATCTCAAATTCGCCTCGCTGGTCGAGCGCGCGGAGGCGTTTCAGGCGGAGGCGGTCGCGACCGGCCACTACGCACGGGTGGAATTCGACGAGCAGACCGGCCTCTACCGCCTGAAGCGCGGCGTCGATGCGCAGAAGGATCAGTCGTACTTTCTCTTCACTTTGAGCCAGGCGCAGCTCGCGAAGGCGCGCTTCCCCGTCGGCGCCCTCGACAAGCCGGCCGTGCGCGAGGAGGCCCGCCGGCTCGGCCTGCGCGTCGCGGAGAAGAAGGACAGCCAGGAGATCTGCTTCGTGCCGGCCGGCGAGCATCCGGACTTCGTCGGCAAGCGCGCCGCGATTCCCACGGGAGAGATCCGCGATCGCGAAGGGCGCGTGCTGGGGCATCACGACGG
>JBKPSE010000593.1:0-1733 GCA_046765855.1 Acidobacteriota bacterium
GAGCACGCGGTGACGCAGGACGGGATGCGCCAGGGCGCGGACGTCCTCGAAGCTGACGTGATACCGGCCGCTGGTGAGGGCGCGGGCCTTGCCGCCGAGCACGAGGTGCTGCGCGGCACGGACGCTGGCGCCAAACGCCGCCCATTTCTTGACCGCATCGGGCGCGGTCGACGACTTGGGACGGCTTGCCCGCACCAGATCCAGCGCGTAGCGAATCACCGGCTCCGCCGCCGGAACGCGCCGGACCAGCCGCTGAAAGGCGACGAGATCATCGCCGGTCACCGGCCGTTCGAAATCCAGATCGCGCAGCGACGTCGTCGAGCGCACGACTTCGAGCTCCTCGTCGATCGGCGGATGGTCGATGACGATGAGAAACATGAATCGATCGTGCTGCGCCTCCGGCAGCGGAGAGGTGCCTTCGAGCTCGATCGGGTTCTGCGTCGCGAACACGTAGAACGGTTCTTCCAGCGGATAGGTGCGTCCCTGGATGGTGACGCGGTGCTCCTGCATCGCTTCGAGCAGCGCCGACTGCGTCTTCGGCGGCGTGCGGTTGATCTCGTCGGCCAGGACGATGTTGGCGAAGATCGGGCCGGGCGCGAACACCATCTGGCGCCGTCCTGTCGCCGGGTCCTCCTGAATCAGATCGGTGCCGGTGATGTCGGACGGCATCAGGTCCGGCGTGAACTGGATGCGGGCGAACTTCAGATCGAGCACGCGCGCCATGGTGTAGATGAGCAGCGTCTTGGCCAGACCCGGAACGCCGACGATCAGGCTGTTGCCGCCGGTGAACAGCGTCAGCAGGACCTGATTGACCACGTCCTCCTGCCCGACGATCGCCTTGCGCAGCTCGGACACGATGCGGTCGCGCCCGCTCTTCATGCGATCCGCAAGCGCGACGTCGTCAGGCGAATCGAGGTCGATGGTGTTGGTGACGAGAGCCAAGATGCCTCCGCTTAGTGAGTCAACCCGTAGATGACGTAGTTGATGCCGTATTTGTAGGCTTCGTTGTTCAGATCGACGGGCGCGAACCCCGTGTCCGAGAATTCCCAGTACTCGCTGATATCGCCGTTGACGTTGGCAATCGCGATCAGCCGCTTGGACGGATCGTTGTCCTCGAAGATGCCCCAGTAGGTGAGCACCATCGATTGGTCGTAGTTCGGCGCGGGAGCGAGCGACTTTGGATCGGTAATCTCGAAGAACGAGTGCCAGACCGCCGCCTTGCCGTCATCGATCTCGATCCAGCGCGCTTCCGGCAATACGCGGCGCATCTGGTCCTGCAGGTTCTCCCAGGCGCCTTCGCTGACGCGGAAGTCGTCAAAGATTACGAAGCCGCCCTTTTTGAGATAGGCGCGAAAGCTCTCGCACTCCTTGTCGGTCATCGACCAGTACCCGGGTTCGGCCATGTAGGCGAGCGGGAAGTTGAACAACTCCGGGTCGTCGAGCGAGAGGATATTGGAGCCGTCGAGGCGCGGGCGCACGTAGGTGATCTCGTTGAGGATCTTGGTGAAGTGCACTTCGCCGCGCGGGTAGTCGTGCGACCACGGCGGTCCGCCGCCGCGCCGGCCGAAACCGCCGAACCCGAAGCTGTAGCGCAAGCGGATGAAGACGAAGCGTCCGTCGTAGGGCGTGTTGCCCTGATACTCGACCGGCGGCCCCTGATCGAACTGGCCGCCGCCGAAGCGCTGCGGCTCGGCTCGCGCGACGCCGGCGACCGATGCGGCCGTCGTCGCCGC
>JBKPSE010000594.1:0-3682 GCA_046765855.1 Acidobacteriota bacterium
GTGTTGGCGATGATGCGTGCCCCTGCCGCGTTCGGGTGCACCTGATCGATGTTGAGATCGGGATCGAGCACCACGCCTTCGAGCAGGAACGGCACCAGCGGAACATGGTAGCGGTCGGCAAGCCGCGGGTACACCTTGTGGAACTCGAGCGAATAGGTGAAGCCGTTGAACGGCGGCGTCTCCATCCCGCACAGGAGCACGCGGATGCCGCGCGCCTGCGCGCGCTCGATGATGGTCGACAGATTGCTCTCGATCGTCGAGATGGCGACCGCGCCGAGACCGTCGTTCGCGCCCAGCTCCAGGACGAGAATCGCGGTGTCGTTGGTCAAGGCCGCATTCAGGCGCCGTAATCCATCGGCGGTGGTATCACCGCTCACCCCCTGGTTGTCGATCGTCCATCCCGGGTGCGCCGCGTTCAGCTTGCTCTGCAGCTCACTGGCGAAGTTCTGCGTTCGTGACGGCGAGACCGCGAG
The DNA here is from genome assembly GCA_046765855.1 of Acidobacteriota bacterium. Lineage (GTDB taxonomy): Bacteria > Acidobacteriota > Vicinamibacteria > Vicinamibacterales > 2-12-FULL-66-21 > JAICSD01. The sequence goes on from JBKPSE010000594.1 coordinate 474, forward strand.
ACTGTCGCCGAGCACGACGATCCGCCGGCGAACGACGGACGGATCCGGCGTCGTCGGCGTGGTCGCCGACCCGCACGCGGTCGCGGCAATCAGCGCGACTGCGGACACGTAGAGCTGAGGACGTCGAACGGTCACGAACGGTTAGACGCGATCATAGATTATCGGGATTTCGGCTGAGCTCCGGCGCGGATAATACCGAAGCCTTCCTGTATCCGTTGGCGAGCGCCGCGGTGAGGAGAAGGACCAGCGCGGCGGATCCGTAGGCTGCCCCCTCGCCGAGAAACTGCAGCGCGCCGTTGCCCCAGATCGGCCCGAGCGTGCGCCCGAGGCTCTCGAGCGCGCCCGCCGCCCCCTGCACGCGTCCCTGCTCGTGCCGGCGCGCGGCGCCGCTGACGAGCGAGACGAGCGACGGATTGCAGAGGCCGATGCCAATCGCGCCGGGCACCAGCAGCGCGATGAACACCGACAGCGAATGCGTCATGGCGCTCCCTCCCCAGCCGACCGCTGCGAAGATGAGCCCGACCATCAGCGTCTGCTTCTCGCCGAGACGCTTGACGATCGGGCCGACCATCACGACCTGCACGATCACACCGAGGAACCCGAACGCCGCGAGCAGATACCCCGTGTGCGCCGCGTCGAAGCCAAACCGATGCGCCCCGAACAGCGCGAAGGTCGTCTGATACACGGCAAAGGATCCCCAGTAGAGGAAATCGATCGTGAACAGGCGTCGCAGATCGGCGCGGCCGCTCAGCTCACGCAGCGCTTTCCACGGCGATCCGGCGACGGCATCGACGCGATGCACCGTTTCGGGCAGCCACAACCAGGCAAACAGAGTGGCGGCGACGGTGATTGCCGCGGCCGCCCAGATCGGCGCCGTATAGCTGATGCGGGCGAACAGTCCGCCGAGTCCGGGACCAATGATGAAGCCGAGGCCGAATGCCGCGCCGAGGATCCCGAACGACTTCGCGCGATTCTCGTCGGTCGCGATGTCGCCGATGTAGGCGCGCGCCGTGGTGATGTTGCCGCCCGACAGCCCGTCGACGATGCGCGCGGCGAAGAGCATGGCCAGGCTGTGCGCCAGCGCGAGCATGACGAAGCTGACGACCGTGCCGAGCAGACTGAAAATGAGAATCGGCCGGCGGCCCCACCGATCGGACCACGCGCCGAGCAGCGGCGAGGCGACCAGCTGCGCCAGCGAGAAGGACGCGAAGAGCAGACCGACCATCAGCGGCGAGGCGCCGAACGTTGTCGCATAGAACGGCAGCAGCGGGATGATGATCCCGAAGCCGATCAAGTTGACGAGGATGGTGAGAAAAATGATGAGAAGCGGACGGCTCACGGCTTCTCTATCATGGCTTTTTTTCGGTCACGCTCTTGATGAGGACCGGTTCGAGCGGCACGTTGTCCATGTCGCCGCGCGAGCCGGTGCGCACGGCGGCGATCCGATCGACCACGTCCATCCCCTCGAGCACGCGCCCGAACACCGCGTAGCCGAAATCGTCGGGGGCAAATCCACGGTGGTCGAGCGCGGGGTTGTTGGCGAGATTGATGAAGAACTGCGAGGTGGCGCTGCGCGCCGACCGCAGCCGCGCCATCGCCAGCGTCCCGCGCCGGTTGCTCAGACCGTTGGTCGCCTCGTTCTGAATCGGGGGGCGGGTCGGCTTTTCGACCATCTCCGCCGTGTAGCCGCCGCCCTGAATTACGTATCCCGGAACTACGCGGTGCCAGATCGTTCCGTCATAGTGCTGGTCCCGGGCATATTGCAGGAAATTGGCGACCGAGACGGGGGCGCGATCTTTGAATAGCTCCACGACGATCGAGCCGGCGGATGTCTCGATTACGGCAATGGGGTTGCCAGGCGCAGGCTGCGGAGGGCCCGCATTGGCGGGCGCCTGAAGTAAGAACCCAAGCAGAACGAAGAGGATAGGCATCGAGTTGACCGGCGGCGAACCATGGCCGGCGGCGGACACGGGGTGTCCGGCCGCGAAGCCTGGGCCCAAATCATCGTCCGCGATGATTCAAGCCGATGGATCTTCAGATGTTAGGGTTCGACGGCCCGCACGTCAATGACGGTGCGCTACAATTAGGTTCTTCGCCGGAGGGCAACGATGGCAACGGAACTCCAGAGCGAGCAGCGCGAACTGGCAAACTACATTCGCGCGGGTTCGACACGCGGACCGCAGTGCTTCGGCAGTTACTTCGATGAGAAGGGCGGGTCGTGCGCGCTCGGCGCGGTCTACGACGCCGTGTACCATCTGCCGCGGCAGCACGGGAAGCTGATTCCTGATCATCTCGAGCGGCTGTTCCGCTGCCTCGACGAGGTCACGAAACGCTGCCCGCACGAAGGGTGTAAGAAGCGACTGCCTCTCGCGCCGATGCTCGTCCATCTGAACGACGATCATCTGTGGACGCGGGAGCGGATCGCAGACTGGCTCACGGCTGAATCAACGTAATTAACGATTGCAATCGGGTAAACGGCCAATCGGGTAATCCGGTAATCGGGGGTAGATTAGCGATACCGGATTGCCAGCGTGTCCGATTACCCGATTGAGTAAGGCTCCCCATGTCTTTCCTCGACCGCTTCAAGATCCAACCCAAGTACAAGTCTGCTGATCCGGAAGTTCGCGCCACCGCCGTCGCCGAGTTCGGCCCCGGGCCGCTCAGCGAGGAAGATTCGGCGGTGCTGCTTTCGCTCGCGCGCGAGGATACTGACGCGCGGGTCAGGCGGGCGGCCATCGCGCGGATCGAGGACGTCGGCGTGCTTGCGGAGATTGCCGGGAGCGACGCCGACGCCGCCATCCGGGAGGAAGTGATCGGCCGGCTGGCCGCGGTCGCGACCGGCGACAACGCGGACGCGGCCATGCGCGCGCTCGCCGCGCTGACCGACGCCAAACAGATTTCCACCGTCGCCAGGACGTCACCCGTCGACAGCGTGCGCACCGCCGCGGTCGAGCGGCTGACCGACGTGAAGTCACTCAGCTCGGTCGCCCGCCATGCCAGCGATCCGCGCACCGCGGCGCTCGCCGCCGATCGCGTGCAGGATGCCGCCGAACTGCTGAACATCGCCGCCAAGACGGATCACAAGGACGCCGGCATCAGCGCGCTCGAACGCGCGGTGACTCTGGCCGGCACCGACCGCGAGACGCTGGAGAGCGTCGCCAATCGGGCGCAGAACAAGTCCGTCGCCAAACGCGCACGCGCCATGGTGC
>JBKPSE010000595.1:0-12076 GCA_046765855.1 Acidobacteriota bacterium
CAGATGAACTTGCCGCTGTTCTTCTTGATCGTCTCCTGCAGCGCCGCTTCAGCCTGGTGGCCGGCGGCGGCGAAAAGTGTTTCGTGATAGTCGAGGGAGATGAGATCGAGGATGACTTCGGCGATGCCAGGGTGGGAGGTGCGAAGCAGCGACTCGGTGCAGCCCGTACACTCCTGGAAATGCAGCCAGACGACTGAGGGCTTGAGCCCTTTCGCGGCCGCTTCCACTATCTGCGACACGGTCGTCGCGGACATCCCCACAGCCGCGCCCGCCATCGTGCAGATCCGAACAAAGTCACGGCGGGACACCATTGCGCACTCTCCTTGCGGAATGAGTGCGCCCCGAGCAACGGCAGTGCCGAATCGGCAAAAACCTGTTTTCTTCGAGATTTCGCGCAGAGCGCCCTCAAACCGCATTCGGCGGTGCCGGAATGTCGCCGATATCGCATCGGGTGCCGGACCGGGTCGCGAGGGACTGCCGGAAGTCCGGCAGTTGCCACCCGGGGGGCGAAATCCCGGCGCGAAAACGCTCAGCACCGCCGTTGCTTTGATCAAAGGACGGGGGTTCCGTCCATGAAGGTCAGCTGGATCACGGTCGACGGCAACGAGGCCGCCGCGCGCGTGGCGTATCACCTGTCCGAGGTCATCGCCATTTATCCCATCACTCCGTCCTCGACGATGGGTGAACTGTCGGACGCGTGGATGGCGGCAGGCCGGGCGAATCGCTGGGGCGCCGTGCCCGCCGTCGCCGAAATGCAGAGCGAAGGGGGTGCGGCGGGAGCGCTGCACGGGGCGCTGCAGGCGGGAGCGCTGGCCACGAGCTTCACGGCCAGTCAGGGCCTGCTGCTCATGATTCCCAACATGTACAAGATTGCCGGGGAACTGCTGCCGTGCGTACTGCACGTCACCGCGCGCGCGATCGCGACGCACGCGCTCTCGATCTTCGGCGATCACAGCGACGTCATGGCGGTTCGCGCGACCGGCTGGTCGGTCCTCTCCTCGAACACCGTTCAGGAAGCGCAGGACCTGGCCGTGATCGCGCACGCATCCACGCTCGCGTCGCGCGTGCCGGTGCTGCACTTCTTCGACGGCTTCCGCACGTCGCACGAAGTCGCGAAGATTGCGGCGGTTTCTGACGAGGACATCGCCGCGATGATCGAGGACGGCGACGTCGCCGCGCATCGCGCCCGGGCGCTCTCGCCGGATCATCCGGTGCTGCGCGGCTCGGCGCAGAACCCCGATGTCTTCTTCCAGGGGCGCGAGGCGGCCAATCCCTACTACATGAATTGCGCGGCGATCGTGCAGGCGGCGATGGACCGCTTCGGCAAGATCACCGGACGGCAGTACCACCTGTTCGACTACGAAGGCGCGCCGGATGCGGATCGCGTCATCATCATGATGGGATCAGGATCGGAGGCGGTGGCCGAAACCGTCGCGTGGCTGAACGCGCACGGTGAACGCGTCGGACTGCTGAAGGTTCGCCTCTTCCGTCCGTTCAGCCCCGCGCACCTCGTCCGCTCGCTGCCGGCGACCGTCCGCCACATCGCCGTCCTCGATCGCGCGAAGGAACCGGGCGCTGCCGGCGAGCCGCTGTATCTCGACGTGGTCGCCGCGCTCAGCGAGATGGTCGGCAGCGGCGCCGCGCCGTTCAAGTTTTTTCCGCGGGTCATCGGCGGACGATACGGACTTGGCTCCAAGGAATTCACCCCCGGAATGGCCGCCGCAGTGTTCCGCGAGCTCGACGAACCCTCGCCGCGCCTCCACTTCACGATTGGCATAGACGACGACCTGACGTTCACCAGCCTGCCCTGGCATCGCAGCTTCACCACCGCGGCGGACGACACGGTGACGGCGGTGTTTTACGGCCTCGGCGCAGATGGCACGGTCGGCGCCAACAAGAACTCGATCAAGATCATCGGAGACGAGACGGAACTGCACGCGCAGGGATACTTCGTCTACGACTCCAAGAAGTCGGGATCGATGACCGTGTCGCACCTTCGCTTCGGTCCGCGGCCGATCCGCTCCACCTACCTCATCGAGCAGGCGCAGTTCGTCGCCTGCCATCAATGGGGCCTGCTCTCGCGCGTCGACGTTCTCGCCCACGCGGCCGCAGGCGCGACGGTCCTGCTCAACAGCCCGTTCGCAGTCGACCGGGTCTGGGGCGCGCTGCCCCCCGACGCTCGCCGCCACATCGTCGACAAACAGCTGAAGGTGTTCGCCATCGACGGGAGCCGCGTCGCCGCGGACGCCGGCGTCGGCAAGCGCGTCAACACCGTGCTCCAGGCCTGCTTCTTTGCCCTCGCCGGCGTGCTGCCGCGCGATGCAGCCATCGCCGCAATCAAACGCGCGGTGAAGAAAACCTACGGCGCCAAAGGTGAAGAGGTGGTCGCCGCGAATTACTCCGCCATTGACGCGGCGGTCGACGGCATGCGCGAGGTCCCGATTGGCGACGTCGCAGTCCGGCCATCGGCCGCTGTGTTCGTCGGCCCGGCGAACGGCGTCGACGAGTTCGTGCACGCCGTGACGCTGCCGATGATTGCCGGACGCGGCGATCGCCTGCCCGTGTCCGCGATGCCGGCCGATGGCACCTTCCCTGTCGGCACGTCGAAGTACGAAAAGCGCTCGATCGCAGAAGAGATTCCCGTCTGGAACGCGAAGACCTGCATCCAGTGCAACAAGTGCACCTTCGTCTGCCCGCACGCGGCCATCCGCGTCAAGGCGTTCGATCCGGCGCTGCTCGCCGAAGCGCCCCCGACGTTCAAGTCCATCGACTACCGCGGCGGTGAGTTCGCCGGCATGAAGTACGCGATCCAGGTCGCGCCCGAGGATTGCACCGGCTGCGATCTGTGCGTGCAGGTATGTCCAGCCAAGGACAAGGCGACCGGCGTGAAGGCGCTGACGCTGGCCCCGCAAGCGGCCCTGCTCGAGCCCGAGCGGGCGAATTTCGCGTTCTTCCTCGGACTGCCGGAGACCGATCGCACGAAGATGAAACCGTCGACGGTCAAGGGCTCGCAGTTCCTCCAGCCGCTGTTCGAGTTCTCGGGCGCCTGCGCCGGCTGCGGCGAGACGCCCTATCTGAAGCTGACGACGCAGCTGTTCGGCGACCGGATGGTGGTCGCCAACGCCACCGGCTGCTCGTCCATCTTCGGCGGCAACCTGCCGACCACGCCGTGGACGTGCAATCCCGACGGCCTCGGTCCGGCCTGGGCCAATTCGCTGTTCGAAGACAACGCCGAGTTCGGCTATGGCATGCGGCTGACGATCGATCAGCACGCGGCGCGGGCCCGCGCCCTCGTCCGCGAGCTGGCACCAGTGATCGGTGAAGGGCTTGCCGACGCGGTTCTCAACGCCAAGCAGCACGACGAAGCGGACATTCACGAGCAGCGCAGGCGGGTGCAGCTGCTGAAGGACGTGCTCGGCGGCATGCCTGGGCGCGCCGCCGAGCTGAAGGAGATCGCCGATTACCTGGTGAAGAAGTCGGTGTGGATCGTCGGCGGCGACGGCTGGGCCTACGACATCGGCTACGGCGGCCTCGATCACGTCCTCGCGTCAGACAAGGACGTCAACATCCTCGTGCTCGACACCGAGGTCTATTCGAACACCGGCGGCCAGGCATCCAAGTCGACGCCGCGGGGTGCGGTCGCGCGCTTCGCCGCCGGCGGCAAGCGCGGCGGCAAGAAGGATCTGGCGCTGCTGGCGATGACCTACGGGCACGTCTACGTCGCGCACGTCGCCTTCGGCGCCAACGACACGCAGACGGTGCGCGCGTTTCTCGAAGCGGAAGCGTACCCGGGGCCGTCGCTGATCATCGGCTACGCCCACTGCATCGCGCACGGCATCGAGGTCAAGAATGGGCTCGCGCAGCAGGCGAAAGCGGTGGCGAGCGGGCACTGGCCGCTGTTCCGCTTCGATCCGCGCAACGCCGGTGATCAAGCGTTCCCGCTGACCCTGGATTCGCGGGCGCCGAACATCACGTTCGCCGATTACGCCTACGGCGAGACACGCTATCGAGCGCTGCGCACGCTCGACCCGGAGGCGGCCCGCGTCCTCGGCGACGCGGCGCAGCACGACATCGATGCCCGCTGGGCGCTCTATCAAACGCTGGCGAACCGGTAAAGGAGACTGGCGATGACGCTGCAACTGTTCGTTCCGCTGCTGCTGGCCGCCGTGCTGGCGGTCTACCTGGGCATCGCGATCCGCACCGCCTACAAACTGCGCGGCAAGCGGGTCGTCATTTGTCCGGAAACACGCCAGCCCGCCGGGGTGCACGTGGATATCGGACACGCGGCCACCACCGCGGTGTGGGAGCGCGCCGACGTCCGGCTGAACGCGTGCTCGCGCTGGCCGGAGCGGGCCGACTGCGATCAGCCGTGCGCCGCGCAGATCGAGCGCGCACCCGATGACACGCGGGCCAAGGCCATTGCCGCGCATTTCTTCGCCGGAAAACGCTGCGGCATCTGCAGCAAGCCGATCGATCCGCCGAACGCCGCGACCCTGCAGCCGGGATTCATGAACCTGCAGACGCGCGAAGTGAAAGCGTGGGACGAAGTCGATCCGGCGAACCTGCCGGAAGCGGTCGATCTCGATCTGCCCCTCTGCGCCAACTGCACGCTCGCCGAATCGTTCCGCCAACGCTTCCCCGACGAAGTGGTCGATCGGATTCCGCGTCCGGGAACGAGGGTGTCGGCGCAGTGAGTTGGCGGTCAGCAGTTGGCAGTTGGCAGTTGGCAGTTCGCAGGTGGCCGTTCTGCGAACTGCTAACTGCGAACTGCTAGCTGCGAACTGCCAACTGCGAACTGCGAACTGCCAACTGCTAACTGCCCACCACCAGCCCCTTCACCTTTCGCAGGTAATCAGGTAGCGGACATTCAGCGTGAACGCGGCGGCGCGGGCAGGATCCCCCAGGACCTCGAGGCGATAGGTCTTGCCCTTCGTGCCGTCGACGAGCATCTCCTTCAGTCCCGGAGGCCACGGCTGCGGGGTTGACGAGGATCCGCCCGGACCAAATGGTGGTTTCAGCGTGTCCATCAGGCAGCCGACGTGCTCGCCGCAGCTCGTGATCGTCGCGCGCATGTCCAGCGTCGCGGCGGTATCGGGCCACGTCAACCGAATGGAAAGATTCGAATTCTTTGGCGAGACCACGTTGAATTGCCGCGTGCCCTCCGGCTGGACGTCGCCAGTGACCTGAAGGATCTCACCAGACTCGGCGCGACAAGGGTTCGTCGGACCTCGACAGCCGCTGAGCGACGGCAGCACGCTCAGGGCCACGAAAGCGGGTCCCAGAAAGAAGCGGCTCATAACAGTAAAGGCGCAAGAACCGCCGCGGATGGGTCTGCTTCCGGCTTCCGGCTTGCCGGCTTCCTGCTAACTGCTAACTGCTGACTGCCAACTGCCTACTGCCTACTGCCAACCGCCAACCGCTACCCACTAACTGCCGGCCCCTCGCGCACGTCGTGCTCCCATGGCGGCAGGATCTTGAGCAGTCCGGCAAGAATCCCGAACGGCAGCAGCATCAGCAGAATAGCCGGCAGCAGCCCTTCGCGGGTCGCGAAGCCAAGCTTGTAGGTGGTGTAGCCGAGGAAGCTCTTCGAGAACAGCTGTCCGCCGATGACGACGTTCCAGCGCATCGCGAAGATGCCGATCAGCGTCAGTATCGCCGTGACCGTATACAGTCTGATGCGGGCCCGCGGTCGGAACTGCATCAGCTGCGTCGCCGCCAGCACCGCGATCGGCACCAGCGTGCCGAGGACGATCTGCAGGACGATCTGCGAGACGAACAGCTTGGTGTGCACCATGAAGTCGAGCGCGCGGAACGACTCGTCCGCTTCATAGATGCGGTGAATCAGGTCGAGCATCTCGAGGCCGAAGTCGACGAGGAAGGCATAGAGCAGGTAGCGCGCGACCGTGTCGACGCAGCGCATGTCGATGGCGACGCGCCGGTACCAGCTCAGGACGATGTAGAGCAGCAGGACCATGGCGATGCCGGAGACAATCGCCGAGAAAAGAAAGACGATGGGCATCATCGGCGTCGACCACCACGGGTTCGCCTTGATCGATCCGAAGATGAAGCCGACATAGCCGTGCAGCAGGAACGCGGACGGAATGCCGATGATGGTGACGAAGCGCCCCACCTTGTCATCGATGCGCAGCGATGCCGGGCTGATGTTGTTCGACCCGAGCGTGAGCGCTTTGTAAAACAGCCGCTTGATGCCGGTGCTCTGCCGACACGTGACCACCAGCTCCTTGCGATAGTCGAGCCAGATCTCGACCAGCAGCACGACCATCAGATACCAGAGATAGACGAACCCGAACATCGCCATCGCCGACGTCGTGTGCGGCGTCAGATACATCTCGAACGACCGCTCGGGATGACCGAGATGCAGCTGCAGCGGCAGCGGCGCGACCAGCAGGAACGCGAGCGCGGTCAGCAGCGCCAGCCGGTAGGTCGGCCGCACCGCCTGAACGTTGAATACCCGCTCGAGCGAGGCGAGAATGAACGCGCCCGCGACCAGGCCGGTGATGTAGGGATAGAGAACGATCAGGATGCTCCACTGGAGCTCGATCTCGTTCGGATACATGAAGCCTTGTACGCCATGAATGTCCACAGGGCTACCTCACCGAACCATCGAGATTGGCGTAATACACCTTGGCGCCGGTCGCCATCTGCGGCTTGAGCACCTGGATCTGATTGACGCGCAGGAATTCGTGCACCGGATCCTTCGGGTTCTTCAAATCGGCGATCTGGCGCGCGCCGGTCGGGCACGCCTCGCAGCACGCCGGCGGCAGGCCCTTGGTGATCCGGTGGTAGCAGAGCGTGCACTTGTCCGCGGTGTTGGTGCGCGGATCGATGTAGCGGCAGCCATAGGGGCACGCCTGCACGCAGTAGCGGCAGCCGAGGCAGTAGTCCTTGTCGATCAGCACCACGCCGTCGTTGGTGCGGAACGTCGCGCCCACCGGACAGACCTGCGTGCACGGCGAGTCGGCGCAGTGGTTGCACATCTTCGGGACGAAGAAGGTCTTTCCCGTCTTTTTGTCGTCCGGGTAAGTTTCCGGGAACCCGTCGATGCCGCCGTTCGGCGAGTCGACCGTCGGATGATCCATGTCCAGCGGATCGACGTGATAGCGCTCTACCCAGGTGCGGAAGTAGAAGGGTTCGTCGACGACGTTGTTTTCGAGCTTGCAGGCGCGCACGCAGTGGCCGCTGCCGACGCATTTGTCGACGTCGATGAGCATCGCCCACCAGTGCTCGGCGGTGTTGTAGCTGTCCGCCTTCTCCGGCGACCCGGCGAGCACGTGCTCGAACGCGGCCGCGGCCACGCTCGTCATCACGAACATCTTCCCGCCGAGAATCAGGAAATCACGACGTGTCGGTCCTGGGCCCTTCATCGCGCCCGCCGCCGCTGCACGCTCACTCGCATTGTTCTGCATCACAGAATCCTCGGATCGTGCGGCTTGTGGCAGGTGACGCACGATTCGGTCCCCGCGTGTTCTTTGATGTCCACGGTTGGATAGCGCTTCGACTTGCCCGTGTTCGCGGCGTGACAGTGGGTGCACAGCGGCGTCGCTATCGGCAGCTTGGGTTTGACCGCGTCCGTACCGTCGGCGTGCTTCGCCAGTGGGCCGTGGCACGACTCGCAGGCGATCGATTTGTGCCGCGCCTTGGCCCGCAGATCGACGACGTCCGTGTGGCACTCGGCGCAAACCGCCTGTCCCGCATGCACCAGCGGTTTGGCTCGTACGTCGTCGATCGCCGAGGCCCGATAGTGACCGAGCTTGCCGAAACTCGCCGGGACCAGTTCGGCCCGCGCGATGGAAAACACGAGCACCCCGCCGAGAAACAGCGCGGCGAGGCGAACCAGGTGCTCGACGTCCTTGAAACGCTTCATGCAGGTGGACTCCCGTCTGACCGTGCACCTCGGCGGCTGCAACCCGTGCGCCGAGGCGGAAAAGGAGGAAAACAGCCGGATTTCCGTGAGCCATCCGCAGGTCGGTGCCGGACCGCCGGTTTCCCGGCAGCCACCTTCGCGGCTGCGCCGCTTCGGTGGCCAGGGCCGTGTCGCGGCTGCGCCGCTTCGGTGGCCAGGCGCAGCGTGGGACTCTGGGCCTTCAGCGGCGAGTACGGCAGCACCGTCATATATCCTGAAGACGTGGAGCCCTATCGCCTGCCGGCCGCCGATGTTGCGGCCCGCCTGGCGACGGACGTCACGCACGGTATCGATCCGGCCGAGGCCGCGGCGCGTCTGGCCCGCGATGGCCCCAACGAGCTGACCGCGCAGCCGCCCGTTCCAGCCTGGCGCCGCTTTCTGGCGCAATTCCGCAATGTCCTCGTCATCCTGCTGCTCGTCGCCACGGCGATATCGGCGGTGTTGTGGACGATCGCGCGCGATACGGCGCTTCCCTACGACGCGCTGGCAATTGGCGCGGTGCTGCTGCTCAACGCGACGATGGGCTACCTGCAGGAGTCGCGCGCCGAGGCGGCTGTCACTGCCCTGCGCGCGTCGTCTGCCGCGGAAGCCACCGTGATTCGCGGCGGCAAGCGGCAGCGCATCGCCGCGCGTGACGTCGTCGCCGGCGACGTGATCCTCGTCGAGGAAGGCGACACGATTCCGGCCGACGCGCGCGTCGTGCAATCAGTAGCGCTGCAGACGGCCGAGGCGGCGCTCACCGGCGAGAGCCTTCCGATTACGAAGCAGGAAGCCGCGATCGAGGCGGACGCAGCGCTCGGCGATCGTCACAACATGATCTACGGGGGCACCGCGGTGACCTACGGCCATGGCAGGGCGATCGTCACGGCCACGGGCATGAGGACCGAGATGGGGCGCATTGCGACCATGCTCGAGGAGACGACGGCTGAGAAGACGCCGCTCCAGCGGGAGCTCGATCGCACCGGGCGTCAGCTCGGCGTCGTCGTCATTGCCATTGCCATCGTGATGATCATCGCCGTTGTCGTCGTCGAAGACGTTCGCGGCCTGCGCGCGTTCCTGCACGTCCTGATCTTCGGCGTGGCGTTGGCGGTCGCCGCCGTGCCCGAGGGACTGCCGGCGATTGTCACCGCGGTGCTGGCCATCGGCGTGCAGCGCATGGCAAGGCGGAACGCGATCGTCCGCCACCTCGCAGCGGTCGAGACGCTGGGATCGGCGAGCGTCATCGCGTCGGACAAGACAGGCACGCTGACGAAAAACGAGATGACCGTCCGCGTCGTCGTGACCGCAAGCGGCCGCGTCGTCTTCGAAGGCTCGGGCTATGCACCGGAAGGACGGGTTCGCCGCGACAATGACGCGCCGATCGAAGGTCCGCTTCGCGCCGAGCTGGAACTCGCGCTCGCCGCCGCGGACCGCGCCAGCAATGCGGAGATGCGTCACGCCGCCGGCCGCTGGACCGTGCAGGGCGATCCCACCGAAGGCGCGCTGCTCGTTGCCGCGCGCAAGGCCGGATTGCTGAAGCAGTCGCTGGATAGCCGGCTGCGGCGTGTCGGCGAAGTGCCGTTCTCGTCCGAACGGAAGTTGATGAGCACCGTCCATCGTGAAACAGAGAGCGAGTCGCACGACACGATTGCTTTCACCAAAGGCGCGCCCGACGTCCTGCTCGCCCGCTGCACCGACGAGTTCGTGGGCGACCAGCCGCGCGCGCTGACGGCGGAGCGCAAGTCGCAGATCCTGCGCACGAACGAAGCGCTGGCCGGTCAGGCGTTACGCACGCTCGGAGTCTCCGCCCGCCGGCTGCCCCGCTCGACGGGCGCGGAAGGTCAGGCCTCCTTCGATGCGAGCATCGAGGAGAACCTCGTGTTCGCCGGCCTGATCGGCATGATCGATCCGCCGCGCGCCGAGGCGCGCGACGCGGTCGCATTGGCGCGCTCCGCGGGCATCCGGCCGATCATGATCACCGGCGATCATCCGCGCACCGCCGCGGTCATCGCGCAGGAGCTCGGCATCAGCGACGACGGCCGCGCCATCACCGGCGCGGAGTTCCAGGCGCTCGACGACGTTGCCGTCGTCAGGACGGTTCGAGAGATCTCTGTCTACGCGCGGGTCAACCCGGAGCACAAGCTGCGCATCGTCGAGGCGCTGCGCCGCACCGGAGCCGTCGTCGCCATGACCGGCGACGGCGTCAACGACGCGCCCGCGCTCAAGAAAGCGGATATCGGCATCGCGATGGGAATCACCGGCACCGACGTGGCGAAACAGGCGGCGGACATGATCCTGGCGGACGACAATTTCGCGTCGATCGTCGCGGCGGTGGAGGAAGGCCGGGCGATCTTCGCCAACATTCGCAAGTTCCTGCGCTACCTGCTTTCCTCGAACGTCGGCGAAGTGCTGACGATGTTCGTCGGCGTCCTGCTGGCCGAAGTCATCGGCCTGGCCATGGTCGAGGGAACCGTCGTGCTGCCGCTGCTGGCCACGCAAATCCTGTGGATCAACCTGGTGACCGACGGGCCGCCCGCGCTCGCGCTCGGCATGGATCCCACGGGGGAGAGCCTGATGCGGCGGCCGCCGCGGCCGAGCGGCGAGGGCGTGCTGACGCCACGGATGTGGCGGGGGATCGTATTCGTCGGCCTGGTGATGGCTGCGGGTACGCTGCTCGTGCTGGACGCATCGCTGCCTGGGGGACTGATCGAAGGAACGGGTCACCTGCGCTACGCGCAGACGATGGCGTTCACCACGCTGACGTTGTTCCAGATGTTCAACGTGATCAACGCGCGCTCGGACGAGCAGAGCGCGTTCGTCCACCTGTTCACCAACGGCTGGCTGTGGGGAGCGCTCGCATTGTCGATCGCATTGCAGATCCTGGTCGTCCACCTGCCCGCGCTGCAGGTCGCGTTCGGCACCGAGGCGCTGTCGCCGCTCGATTGGGGCCGATGCGTCGCGGCGGCGAGCTCGGTCCTCTGGCTGCGCGAAATCAGCAAGCTGTTCGAGCGACGGGTTGCTGCGGCGGCACGGCGAGGACCAGCCCATGCGTGATGCTCAGCACGCGGTAGGTGACTGACCCCATGCGCGTGCCAGGCGTCGCCGAGGCATGCAGCCCCATGACGATCAGTCCGGCGTGGCGGTCGCTGGCGATCTTCGCAATCTCCTCCGCCGGGTCGCCGAAGGCGACGAGCGCTTCGGCTGACGCATGCGGCGGCAGGTCGTCGACGAACGCCTGCAGCCGCGTTTCGGCGCGTTCGCGGCGCTCGCGGTCCACGCTCGCGGCGTAGGCGTGTCCTGGAACGATCGTCCGTGTCGGCTCGATCACGTGCGCGAGCAGCAGCGGCGCCTTCAGCAGCGTCGTCAGACGCAGCGACAACCGCACCTGGGCATCCATCGCCAGCGACAGATCCACGGGCAGCAGAATCCGGCGCACCCGCGCGCGGATGTCGTCGAAGGTGTGCGGTCCGGGGTCGGCAGGAGGCGTTACCAACACGCGCGCTGCCGTCCCGCGCAGCACCCGCTCGGTGGTCGACCCGAGAAAAAGCTTGCGCAACCCGGTCGCGCCGCGCGAGCTCATGACGATGACATCAGTGGCTTGTTCCCGAGCCACTCGGAGAATTTCGACATCGGGCATGCCGGTGGCGATCTCATAGCGCGGCGACGCAGGGGTCGCGCGGCCGCTGAACGTGTCGGCAACAAAGCGCTCGGTCTCGGATCGGGCGGCAGCATCGAGGCTGCCAGCGCCGCGCGCCATCTCGGACGCCTGCGCGAGCAATGGATCGTTGACCGTCAACACGGTCAGCTTCGCTCCTGCCTGCTCCGCAACCGCGACCGCGTAGCGCAGGGCGCCGCGCGAGGGTTGCGAGAAATCGATCGGGCACAAGACCGCCTTGGGCGGGCTCATCATGTCAGCAGTGCCGTAAGCCATGAGGATATTGTCTCAGTTGGTGATTGACGGCCTTTCGGCAATAAACAGAGATTCCCGCGGGAAACGGCGCGGTTGGAGCAACCGCAGTGCCAGAGACAGGCAGATTTGAGCCGAGTACGAATCCATTACGCGTGCGGGCGGCGCACGTCTTCGCCGACGTGCCACGGGCCCGGCATCGCTGAGGACGGCCCGGCATCCTCCGGCGCCGGCAGACGGTCGATCCGCAACACCAGACGATAGAG
>JBKPSE010000596.1:0-5786 GCA_046765855.1 Acidobacteriota bacterium
ATGTTGCGCAGTTCGATCAGGCCCTTGCGATTGTCCTCGAGCGGCGTCTGCCCGGCAGCGATCGAAAACCACAGGTAGGCGGACGCGTAATCGCGCGCCACGCCGCTGCCGTCGAAATACATCTGACCGAGTTGATATTGAGCGCGAAGATCATCACCCTCGGCGGCACGCTGATACCAGAGCGCCGCCTGCGCCGTGTCCGCGGCGACCGCGCGGCCCTTGCGGTAAAAGTCGCCGAGCGATCGTTGCGCGGCGGCGCTTCCGTGGCCGGCCGCCCTGCGGTACCAGTCGAGCGCCTCCGTGTCGTTCTGCGCGGCGCCAAAACCGAAATCGTAGATTTGTCCGAGGTGGAACTCCGCCGGCGCGAATCCTTGCGCCGCGGCCTTGCGGATCCATTCGATCGCCTGCGCCGTGTCGCTGCCGCCGTAATAGAGCAACGAGCCGAGCGAGAACTGCGCGATGACGTCGCCTGCGGCCGCGCGCGCGCGCGCCTCGTTCAGCGCGCGGTCGACATCCGCATCGGCTGCGATGCTGCGGACGGGTGCGACGAGGGTCGCCGCGAGAAGCAGAGCCGCGAAACCGGCGCGCATGCTGCCGGCAATTATACGAGGCGGGACAATGTCGGCTAAGTTTGCCGTCGCCTGTCTGGCCTGCATCCTGTCAATTGCGCCGCTGATCGCGCAAGGGCGGCGCAACGCCGCGCCGGACGTCATCTTCGTTCCGACACCGCAGCCGGTCGTCGAGGCGATGCTCGAGCTCGCCGCGGTCAAGGCGGACGACGTCGTTTACGACCTGGGATCCGGCGACGGCCGCATCGTGATCGCGGCAGCAAAGAAGTACGGCGCGCGCGGCGTCGGCATCGAGCTCGATCCGGCGCTGGTGCAGAGGGCGCGGCGCAACGCCGCGGCTGCAGGGGTCTCGGATCGCGTGCGCTTCGTCAGTCAGGATCTGTTCAAGACCGACATCCGGCCCGCGACGGTCGTCACGCTGTATCTGTTGCAAAGCCTCAACGAGCGGCTGAGACCGAAGCTCGTTCGCGAACTGAAGCCGGGCACACGAGTCGTGTCGCACGTGTTCAACATGGGACCGGAGTGGCCGCCGGAACGCACGGAGCAGATCGACCGCAGCCGTATCTTTCTCTGGACCGTGCGCGGCAGTTAACGGTTACAACGGGGCGGGATACCGCGACAAACGAGGATAATCGGATCATGCGTTTCATTGCTGCAGGGTTGCTGATCTGGATGCTGGCTGTGGGCGCGAGCGCATCGACCGCGCCAGCGCAGAGCGCCAAGGCTGCGGCCAAGCCCGCGTCTCCCGCGCTCAGCAAGAATGTCGGCGATCTCACCACAGAGGAAGAAAACGAGTTCTCCACCGCCGCAGAGGCCACGATCGAGCGCGTCTGCGTCGCCTGCCATCCATTCGAGAACATCGTCAAGACGCGCCGGACGCAGCGCGAGTGGAGCGATCAGGTGACCGCCATGGCGATGCGAGGCGCGCCGGGCAGCGAAGCGGACTTCGCGCTGGTCAAGAAGTACCTGACGCGTTACTACGGGGTTGTCCGCGTCAATTCCGCGCCGGCGGAGGAACTGTCCTCGGTGCTCGGACTGCCGGCCAAGGTCGCTGCGGCGGTCGTCGACTACCGCACCGCGCACGGCAAGTTCTCGGCGATGGAGGATCTGCTGAAGGTCGAAGGGGTCGACAAGGCCAAGCTCGAAGAGCAGCCCGAAGCGCTGCGATTCGACTAGCTACGCGACAGGGTCGTACATCACCTTCACCGCTTGACGCGAGCGCAGCGCGCTGAAGCCATCGAGCGCCTGCGAGAGCGGCAGGCGGTGTGTAATCAACGCGGCCGGATCGAGACGGTCGGTCGCGACCAGCTCGATCGCCAGCGCCCAATGGCGGCGCACTGCGGCGACGACGCCGACCCAGGTCATATCCTTCCGCATCACCTGCAGCGCATCGATCTCCGTCTGCCGCGCCAGACCGAGCGTCGCGAGCGTGCCTCCGCCCGCAGTAATCTCGAGCGCCGTCTGCACCGCCTCCGGCGTTCCTCCGGTCTCGATGACCAGCCCCATACCGATACCGTCGGTCCACTCGGCAACGCAGGCGATCGCGCCCTCACGATCGGCAACAAGCGCATCGTCGGCCCCGACCCGGCGTGCGATCTCGAGGCGGCCCTCGTCGCCCGGGCGTCCGAAGACGAGAATCGGCCCGGCGCCGGCGGCGCGAAGTGCCTGCACGTGCAGCAGACCGAACGGGCCGGGACCGATCACGGCAGCCGGCGTTCCCGGCAGCGGACGGGTCCGTTCGAGCGTGTTCATCACGGTGGCGAGGGGCTCGAGAAACGCGGCGCTGTCGAGCGTCATCGACTGCGGCAGCGGCAGCAGCGAAGCGACGGGCACCGCGATGTATTCGGCGAGCGCTCCCGCCACGGTAAGGCCGACGTGATGCCAGTCCTGGCACAGGTTGTAGCGGCCGCGAGTGCATTGGTAACAAGCGCCGCATCCGCGGACGGCTTCGATGGCGACACGCGTGCCCGCGATCGGTCCGCTGGTGCCACGTCCCAGTTCGACGACTTCTCCCGCCGCCTCGTGCCCGAGGATGAGCGGATATGGCAAGGGGCGTTTACGCCCCCGATAGACGCCGTCATGGACCAGAAGGTCCGTGCCACAGAGGCCCGAGCGTTGGACGCGCACCAGCGCCTCGCCGGGACCTGGAGCGGGAACCGGCGCGTCCAGCACGGCGAGGTTTCCTGCACCAGGCGACGTCTTGATCAGCGCGCGCATCAACGCGGGCGCGAGGCCGGCAGCGCGAACGCGGTGATGCTGTCATCCGCCGTCGGCGCGTCCAGGAAACCGCCGCCGGTCGACGTGATCACGACGTATTGACGCCCATCGCTCGCCTGATACGTACTTGGCGTCGCGTGCGCGGCCGCGCCCAGCTTCACCGTCCACAGTTCTTTGCCGGTTTTTGCGTCGAAGGCGCGGAAGCGGCTGTCATCGGTTGCGCCGACAAACACCACGCCGCCGGCGGTGACGATGGTGCCGCCGTTGCCCGGCCGGCCCGTGTTCTGTTTTTCCGGAGGCAGCGTGTCGGTGACGCCGAGCGGCACGCGCCAGGCGAATTCGCCGGTGTTGACGTCGATCGCGGTCAGCGTGCCCCACGGCGGCTGCTGGCACATCATGTTGGTCGCTTCGTCCTTGAAGCGGCCGCCGCCGGGAACGTTCGTGTAAGGCACGTTGCTGCTGCCGCCAACGCCTCGGCCCCTGCCGCGTCCCCGCCCGGCACCCTGTTGCTGCGCCAGTTCAGGATCGCCGCGGCCCGGCACAGCCGCGGCGGGTGCCGGCGCCTGCGGCGAACCGGGATCCGCATAACCCTGAAGCTGTCCGTACTCGTTGGCGTTGACGAACATGTATCCCAGCGCCGGACTGAACGACGCGCCACCCCAGTTCACGCCGCCGTGGTTGCCCGGCAGCTGCAGGCGCAGACGGTTGTAACCGACCGGCAGGTATGGACCGCCCAGCTGCACGCCTTCGATCAACTTCCTGCACGCCGCTTCGAGCTCGGGGGTAACCGTCGCGATGTCAGCCGCGGTCATCGTCATGCGCGACAACGGCGCGGGCTTCAACGGGAACGGCTGCGTCTTGGCCGTGCGCTCGAGCGGCACTTCGCTCTGCGGCACGGGTCGTTCCTCGACGCCGTAGATCGGCTTGCCGTTGGTGCGATCGAGAATGAAGACCAGGCCGTTCTTCGACATCAGGCCGACTGCAGGAATCGTTCGGCCGTCACGCTTGACGTCGAACAGCAGCGGCGGCGCCGAGGCGTCGCCGTCCCAGATGTCGTGATGAACCATCTGGAAGTGCCAGAGGTACTTTCCGGTGTTCGCGTCCGCCGCGACGACACTGGTGCTGAACAGGTTGTCACCCGGGCGATCGCCGCCGTAACGATCGGTCGCCGGCGCGCCGAACGGCATGTAGACGATGCCGCGCTGGATATCGACCGTCATCAACCCCCACACGTTGACGCCTGTCCGCTTGACCCAGCTGTCCCCCGCCCACGTGTCGTTGAAGGGCTCGCCCGCGCGCGGAACTGAATGGAACGTCCAAACGAGCTTGCCGTCATGGACGTCCCACGCGCGCACGTCGCCGGCGGGGCCCTGCGCCGGCCCTTCCTGCGTGCGGCCGCCGGTGATGATCAGGTTCTTGTAGATGATCGGCGGCGAGCTGAGACCGTTGTTGCCGGGCAATCCCTGGAGAATCTCCGGCGTGTTCAGATCGACGACGCCCTTCACGCCGAACGCGTCGTTCGGCTCGCCGGTCACTGCATCCACGGAATAGAGCTTTCCGTCGCTCGATCCGAAAACGATCTGCGGCGGCGTCTTCGCATCACCGGCGAAGTACTCGACGCCTCGCGTCGATGGATTGCCGGACGGCAGCGGAAATACCCACTTCTCTTTGCCGGTCGCGGGATCGAGCGCGAGGACGCGCCCGTACGGCGTCGAGACGTACATCATTCCGTTGATGACGAGCGGCGTGGTCTCGCCGCTCGCAAAGCCCGAGGCGCTGCCGCGTCCGCGCCCCTGGGGCGGCCCTGCCGGCGCCGGATCGACCGGAGCGGCCGTCGCGGGCGGCTTCATGTGATAGACCCACGCCTTCTCGAGCTGCGAAGCATTCGCCGGCGTAATCTGCGTGAGCGGCGAGAACCTCATGCCGCCCGGATCGTGGCCGTAGGTCGGCCACTCGTTCGTAACGGGAATCTTGCGCGTCTCGGCGCGGCGCGGCTGTCCCGAGGCAATCTCCTGCCATGAAGCAGCCGCGGCGCACACGCCGACGGCGGCCACAAAGAGTTTTACTCGCTGCATGCTGCTGAAATTATAGCGGCGGGAAGTCGCACGGACTGGTGTAACGGTTACCGATACCGCGGCGATACGTTTTACTCGGGCGAGACGTTGAGCTGTCTGAAAAAGCAGACGCCCGGGCGACGTGGAGATCGCCCGGGCGCGATTGGTCTGGCGACGAACGTTTAGAACCCGTACTTGATCGCGAACTGCATGATGCGCGGATCGCCGACGGTATTGGTCACGCGCCCGTTGGTCAGGCTGGTCGAGCCGATCTGCACCGTCGGATTCGCCCAGTTCGAGTGGTTGAACAGGTTGAACGCCTCGACGCGGAGCTCGATGCGGCGGCCGCGGCTGAAGTTCAGGTTGCGCGAGAACGACGCGTCGACGTTCCAGAAGCCCGGTCCGACGAGATACCCCTTCGGCGTATTGCCCCAGACGCCGGCCGGGTTCTGCGCGAACGCTGCCAGGTTGAACCATGCGAGCGATTGCGCGCTACCGGTCTGCGCAAAGATCCGTTGATCGTCCGGAAGATACGGATTCACGCCATCGACGATGATCGGCCGCTGGGGCAGGTTGGTCAGCGCCGTGTCACCGGTCGTCGTCGGGGTGATGGGACTGCCGCTGCGCGCCTGCCAGATGATGCCGCTCTGCCAGTCCTTGGTCAGCGTCTTGAGGAAGCCGCCTCCCAGACCCGGGCTGATCAACACCGCTGAGAGGTTGAAGTTGTGGCGGCGATCGGCCGCGCAGGGTCCCTTGTTCGTCGACGTGTCCGGGTGCGGGTGGCTGCTGGTGATGTCGCTGATCGGAACCGGGTAGGCGTTGCCGATGTCCCCTGCGCCGCCGGGCTCTCCCTCGTTGGTGCACTTGCTGTAGGTGTAGTTGTCGCTGGTGCTCCAGCCGCCGGAGAGGCGCCTCGTGAGGCCGAAGCGCACGCCCTGGTACCAGC
>JBKPSE010000597.1:0-4849 GCA_046765855.1 Acidobacteriota bacterium
ACCTCGTTCACCGCGTAGCCCGGATCCACCGCCTGCACCGTTCGCAGGCTGCGGATGAACAGCCCCGCGGCAATGAGCAGCATCAGCGACAGCGCCACTTCGCTGACCACGAGCAGCCGTTTGAGGTTGAAATACCGGTGCTTGCCGTCGGCCGGCGCATCATCCTTCAGCGCCGGCACGACTCGGGGACGTGAGGCCTGCAGAGCGGGCGCCGCGCCGAAAATGATGCCGGTCAATAGCGACAGCGTCAACGAGAAGAGCAGCACGCGTCGATCGACGGAGAAGTCGAGCACGACGGGCAGCGCGCCGGCCGGCGGCGGCGACGCTTCGAAGGCGCGCACGGCAATCCAGGCGAGCAGCACCCCCGCCGCGCCGCCGAGCGCCGCCAGCATCACGCTTTCGGTGAGCAGCTGCCGCACGATCCGCCAGCGGCTGGCGCCGAGCGCGAGGCGAATCGCCACTTCGCGCCGCCGTGCCGCCGCCCGCGCGAGCAGAAGGTTCGCCACATTCGCGCAGGCGATGAGCAGCACCGCGCCGACGACGGCGATGAGCAGCAGCGCCACGGAGCGCATCTGACGGCGCTGTGCGCGGTCTCCCTCATCAATCGGGACGAGCGACAGCCGCGGCGGCCGCGCGCCCGGATCGAAGATCGCCCGCGTGTAGGTCGTGGACACCGCGATCAATTCCGCCTGGGCCTGCTCGCGCGAAATGCCCGGCTTGCGCAGTGCCACCTGGAGCAGCCAGGTATTGGTGTGGACCTTGAGCAGGTCCGGATTCTGCTCGCCGGAATAACCGGCGCGCGGCGGACGCATCAGCGCCTGCATCATCATCGGCACGTAGAGATCCCGCGGCACGCCGAGCTGCGGCCCGGGAAAATCCGCCGGCACGATGCCAACGATCGTGAACACCCCGCCATTGAGACGGATGCTCGAGCCGATGATGTTGCCGCGCGCGCCGAAACGCTTCTTCCACAGCCGATCGCTGATCACCGCGACCGGATGCGCGCCCGGCGTGACGTCATCACTCGGCGACAGCAGCCGCCCCTGCGCCGCGCGGACCCGGAGCACATCGAAGAAGTTGCCGGTGACGATCACGCCGCTGACCAGATCGGTCTGACCATCGGCGTTGAGGCTCGCGGTGATGCCGCCCCATGCGGCGATGCCGTCGAACAGGCGCGAGCCGTCGCGCAGCGCCGCATACGCCGGATACGAAATGACGTTCCAGTTGCCGCCGTTGAAGACGTAGTCGAGGCGATCGCGATTCTCGACCGGCAGCTTCTGCAGCAGCGTCGCGTTGACGAGACTGAAGATTGCGGTGTTGGCGCCGATGCCGAGTGCGAGCGTGAGCATCGCCGCCGCGGCGAAGCCGGGGCTCTTGCGCAGCATCCGGCCGGCGTAGACGAGATCGCGTCCTGCGTCCGCCAGCAGCCGGCGCGGCGGGGTTCCAGGTGCGACGGGTTCAGGCAGCATCGCCTGGCGCAGGCCGCGCATTTCGCGCGCCAGGATCTCGTCGTCGTCCAGTTCCTCGAGCGCCAGCCGCATCGCTTCCTGGTGCGGCGTGCCCGCGGCGCGCAGCTCTTCGTAGCGGTCGTCGAGATGCTGCGACAGTTCGTCGACGATCTCACGCTCGCGTGCGGGGCGCAGCGACAGACGCGCGAGCCGCGGCGCAATCAGGTCCTTCCATTCAGGCATGTTCCGGCTCCGTGATGTGCTGGATGGCCTCGACGAACTGCCGCCAATGCGTGCGCTGCGCCGCCAGCACGCGGCGTCCTTCGGCGGTCAGGCGGTAGAAACGCCGGCGGCGCGAGCCGGCTTTCTCCATCCAGCGCCCCGCGATCCAGCCGCGCTCCTCGAGGCGGTAGAGCAGCGGATAGAGCGAGGCGACCTTGAACTTCAGCCGCCCGTCGGATCGTTCCTCGATCAACTTGCTGATCTCGTAGCCGTGCCGCGGCCGCGCCTCGACCAACGACAGGATCAGCAGCTCAGCGCTGCCTTTCTTCAGTTCGCGATCAAGGATCCGCGAGATATGCTTCATTGCAACATATTACATAAAAGCACAGAGACGGCGAGATCTTTCTTGTTGTCGGTAGTCAGTAGTCGGTAGTCAGTAGTCGGTAGGCGGCAGTTCGGCAGTCCGCCGTCGGGAGTGAGCAGTCAGGCGGGCAGGCGGAGCGAGGCGCGCAGGCCGCCGAGCGGCGAACGATCGAGCACGATCGAGCCGCCGTGCAGGTTGGCCAGCTCGCGGACGATGGCCAGGCCGATGCCCGATCCGGGCGCGGCCTCGTCGGCGCGGACGCCGCGCTGCAGGACCGCCTGGCGCATCTCTGCGGGGAGCCCCGGTCCATCGTCGTCCACGCTGACGTGAACCACACCGCCGTCGCTGCTCGAACCGATGGCGACTTGGGTCCGCGCCCACTTGCACGCGTTGTCCAGCAGGTTGCCCAGCATCTCGTCGAGATCCTGGCGCGCGCAGCGCACGGCGTGCGCCGGCGGAATCTGGATGTCGATCGTGATTCCGCGATCAGCATGGAGCCGCAGCAAGGTTCGCGAGAGCGCCTCGGCCGACTCGCGCACCGCGCAGTGCGCACCTGGCGTGGCTCCCGAGGCCGCGGCACGCGCCTGCGCCAGGTGATAGTCAATCTGACGACGCATGCGCTCGACCTGCTCGGCGATGGTCCCCGCGACATCCGCGTTTCCGGACGCGCCAGCGCGCTCGGCTTCCTGCGCCAGAACGGCCAGCGGCGTTTTGAGGCCGTGCGCGAGATCTCCCGCTTTCGCCAGCGCCCGGCTGACGGCGTGTTCCTGGTGGACGAGCAAAGCATTCAGATCCCGCACCAGCGGCTGCACTTCAGCCGGATAGCGCCCCTCGACCTGCCGCGCGCTGCCCGACTGCACAGCCGCAAGGCGGCGACGCATGTCGTCGAGCGGACGCAGGCCGGCGCGAACGATCCAGAAACCGGCGATCATCGACGCGATGGCGAAGACCAGCAGCGTGTGCGGATACCCGTGGACGACGACGATGGTCTGGCGCACCGGGCCGTACAGCGTAAGCACGATAGCCCAGACGGCGAGCAGCCCCAGCGTCCACAGCAGCGCGCCCACCATCACGTGGGAACGCAGCGAGCTCACCGCGACTCCCCGCAGTGCATGCGGTAACCCATGCCGCGCACCGTTTCGATCGACGAGGCGCCGAGTTTACGGCGCAGCCGCGCGATGAAGACTTCCACCGTGTTCGAGTCGCGATCGAGGCTTTCCGCGTAGATGTGCTCGATCAGCTCGGACTGCGGCACGACGCGGTCACGGTGGTGCATCAGGTAGGAGAGCACTCGGAACTCGTGGCTGGTCAGCCGTACAGGATTCCCGCCGAGCGACACCTTGGCCGCGCGCGGGTCCAGCGTGATCGATCCGCAGCGCAATTCGGCCGAAAGCTGTCCGCTGGACCGGCGAATCAGGGCGCGGAGCCGCGCCAACACTTCCTCCATGCGAAACGGCTTGGCGACATAGTCGTCCGCCCCGCCGTCGATGCCGTGAACCTTTTCGTGCCAGCTGCCGCGCGCGGTGAGAATGAGCACCGGCATCGTCAGTCCGGCGTCGCGCCAGCGGCGGAGCAGCGTCAGGCCATCGATGCGCGGCAGGCCGAGATCCAGGACGACGGCGTCGTACCGTTCCGTCTGCCCGAGAAACTCCCCGCGCTCGCCGTCGCTCGCGCAGTCGACGGCATAGCCGGCCTGGGCCAGCGCCGTCGTCAGCTGCCTGGCGATTCGCGCTTCGTCCTCAACGACCAGCACTCGCACGTCACCTTATATCCCACCGCGAACCTGAACGAGAGCTGAACGGCACGTTCACGAGGCGTTCAGCCGCCTGCGGCTACGCTGCCGATTCTGGAGGCGGTATGAGTGCTAAAGCGCTGGTGATCTGGATCGTGGCGGTGGCGGCGTTCATCGGACTGACGTTGGCGATCCGGGGTGACGGACATCGATCCCTCGCGAAGTGGATGGGGTCCATCCACGGAGGCAGGAGATGATGCGTGACCTCCGGCATGCGCTGCGCGCGATCGCACGCATGCCGGCGCTCACGGCAGTCGTCGTCGGATCGCTCGCCGTCGGTATCGGTGCCAACACGATTGTTTTTTCCTGGATCCGTGCAGTGGTATTCGCGCCGATCCCAGGAGTGCGCAACGCGTCCGCCCTTCATCTGATCGAGCCGAAAACGGAAAGCGGGATCTACCCCGGCGCATCGTGGCTCGAATACAACGACCTGCGCGAGCAGCTGCACTCGTTCGACGGTCTGCTCGCGTTCCGCATGATTCCGCTCTATGTCGGTGAGCGCGGCAGCGTCGAGCGGGGGAGTGGCCTGCTCGTATCGGGCAACTACTTCGCTTCACTTGGTCTGGTGCCCGCGGCAGGCCGGTTCATGCGTGCCGATGAAGTGAGCACGCCCGGCGGCGCGCCAGTCGTCGTCATTTCACACGATTACTGGCACACACGTTTCGGCGGAGCGCCGTCTGTCGTCGGGCAGCGCATCCGCGTCAACGGCGTCCAACTGACCGTGATTGGCGTCGCACCCCGCGGATTCAAAGGTACGGTGATGCGCCTCCTCTTCGATTTCTGGATGCCGGCGACGCTCGCACCCACCCTGGTCGCGAATGCGCGCGACTTGCAGGACCGCGGCTCGCGCGCCTATACGGTGGCCGGCCGCCTGTCCAAGGGCATTACGCCTGGCCAGGCGCAGAGCGAGGTGGACGGACTGATGCGGCGGTTGGCGCAGTCCTACCCGCAGACGAACCGCAACATCCAGGCGGAGGTGCTCGCGTTCTGGAACACTCCGCGCGGGCCGCAGCGGTTGATGGC
>JBKPSE010000598.1:0-6126 GCA_046765855.1 Acidobacteriota bacterium
GTACACGCCGGCAAGCACGAGCGCGAGATGATTGCCTTCGTCAGGAAACATCGCCAGGAGCTCGAGCGGATCGGCGCCTGGTTCGTCTCGGTAAGCCTGAGCGAAGCGACCGTCGAGGACAGCACCCGCACGGCCGCAGAGCGCGCGCAGGCCGCGAAAGACGTGCAGCAGATGATTGACGTGTTCGTCAAGGAGACCGGCTGGAGGCCGGCGCGGCGGCTCCCGGTGGCCGGCAGTCTTGCCTACACGAAGTACAACCCGTTCATCAGGTTCGTCATGAAGCGGATCGCGCGCAAGGCCGGCGCGCCGACCGACACGTCACGCGACTACGAGCTCACCGACTGGGCCGCAGTCGATCGATTTGCCGGGGAGCTCGCCGGTACGCATCGCTGAATCTGCCGCCACGACGCCGCGTCGGCTACGCGCTTGCCGCCAGCGGCTCGCCGACAACTGGCTCCGCCGGCGCGTTGTCCTCGTGATGCTGGTCCTGCAATCCGCAACGCGTGATGCGATCGCCGAGCGTGGAGCGCTTGATGCTCAGGAGCTCGGCGGCTTTGGACTTGTTGCCGTCGCTCACCTTCAGCGCCCACGAGATCAGGTTCGATTCCACTTCGCGCAGCCGATCGTCGAGCGAAACGGCGGTCGGTTCGCCGACGGTGAGCTCGGCGGCGGCCGCCGCCGGGGTCGGATCACCAGCGCCGAACAGGACGCCGGCGGCAAGACAGCCCGCGCGCACCGTGCCGCACGTGCAGGTCTGGACGATGCGCTCGCAGGCGTTTTCCAGCTCGCGCACGTTGCCCGGCCAGCGATAGCGCGAGAACGCATAGCGGACGGCGGGTGAGACTGCAGGGGTCTCGACGCCGCGGGCGCGGGAAAAGCGCTTGAAGAAGAAGTCGGTGAGGACGGGAATGTCTTCCCTGCGCTCGCGCAGCGGCGGCAGCACGATCGGCAGCACGTTCAGACGGTAGTAGAGGTCCTCACGGAAGTTGCCTTCGGCGACCATTTTCTTCAGATCGCGCTTCGAGCCGGTGATGACGCGGACGTTGACATTGATCGACCGCGTTCCGCCGACACGCTCGACCGTCCGGTTCTGGATCGCGCGCAGCAGCTTCACTTGCATCGACAGCGGCACGTCGTCGATGTCGTCGAGGAACAGCGTGCCTCCCTGCGCCATCTCGAAGCGTCCCGGCTTGTCCTTGATCGCGCCGGTGAAGGCGCCGCGCTCGTGGCCGAAGAGCTCGGTTTCGATCAGATTTTCGGAAAAGAGCGCGCAGCTCACCGCGACGAAGGGCTGGTGGCGCCGGCTGCTCGAGTGGTGGAGCAGGTTGGCGATCACTTCCTTGCCGGTGCCGCTCTCTCCGGTGATGATCACGCTGCTGTCGCTGCGGCTGACGACCTTCACGAAATCGAAGATCGCGCGCATCCGCGCGCTGTGGCCGACGACGACGTTGTCAGGGGAAAACGCGCCCGGGGTCTTCATACGACCACCAGTTCTTCGAATTCCTTGATCTCGTCCCGCAGCGCCATCTCGACGCCCATATACAGCGTCATATGGGCGCTGGGACAACCGGCGCACATGCCGGTCAGCCGCACGTGCGCGGTGTTGCCCTGGACCTCGACGAGCTCGATGTCGCCGCCGTCCGCCTGCATCATCGGACGGATCCGCCCGAGAACGTTTTCAACCTGATCGCGAGAAACCATTGTGTGTGTGCT
The DNA here is from genome assembly GCA_046765855.1 of Acidobacteriota bacterium. Lineage (GTDB taxonomy): Bacteria > Acidobacteriota > Vicinamibacteria > Vicinamibacterales > 2-12-FULL-66-21 > JAICSD01. The sequence goes on from JBKPSE010000598.1 coordinate 1,714, forward strand.
CCTGACGGGAATCCGTAAGAGCAACAGGTATGCCGCAGAGGATTTCTCGTTTTCCGAAGCTTTTTGCGTGTTTTCATCGGCGGCACGGCGGTTGCTGAATCCGCCGCTTGGGGATTTTCCCGCGCGCCGCGGGATATCCCCCACTCTCTGCCGCCTGCGCGTGCCGCCAGCCAGCTGCCGACCAACGGCGGCTAACTGCTCTCTGCCAACTGCTATCTGCCAACTGCTGTCTGCGAACTGCTATCTGCCAACCGCTAACCGCCAACTCTCTCCAACCCGAACTTCTCAATCCGGTAGCGAATCTGATCCCGATTGAGCCCGAGCAGCGCCGCCGCCTTGGTCTGGTTGCCGCCGGTCCGCTTGAGCGCCTGCACGACCAGTTCGCGCTCCAGCGTGTCGAGGTTGACGCCTTCGTGCGGCAGCTCCATCGTCTGCGCCGTCGAGGCGCGGGCAGCGCTCACCGGCAGCAGATCCGCAGTCAGTACGTCCGCTTCCGCCAGCAGCATCGCGCGCTCGATCGCGTTGCGCAGCTCGCGGATGTTCCCCGGCCAGCGGTACGCTTTCAGCAGATCCATCGCGTCGGGGGAGACGCCACGGATGTTCTTGCGGAACTCGCGGTTGAACACGTCGATGTAATAGTTGACGAGCAGCGGAATGTCGGACGGATGCTCGCGCAGCGGCGGCAGCATGATCTGCATCACGTTCAGCCGATAGTAGAGGTCCTCGCGAAAGCTGCCGCCCTTGACCGCCTCCTCCAGGTCGCGATTGGTCGCCGCGATCACGCGCACGTCGACCCGCACGTCGGCGGATCCGCCGACCCGCTTGAACGTCTTTTCCTCGAGGAATCGCAGCAGCTTGGCCTGGAGCGCCGGCACCATCTCGCCGATCTCGTCGAGAAACACCGTGCCGCCGTCCGCCGATTCGAGCAGCCCGATCTTCTGGTTGCGCGCGTCGGTGAACGCGCCGCGCTCGTGCCCGAACAGCTCGCTCTCGAGCAGCGTATCCGGCAGTGCCGAGCAGGTGATGTTCATGAACGGTCTGGCGCCGCGGTCGCTGTTGTAATGGATCGTCTTGGCCGCCAGGTCCTTGCCGGTTCCACTCTCGCCCCGCAGCAACACCGTCGACGCCGGACTCGACGCCACTTTCTGCAGCAGCGCCTTGAGCGACATCATCGGCGGCGAATCGCCAACGATGCGGCTGATCGCGTACGGTTCGGAGCGCGAGGCGCGAAGCGCCTTGACCTCGCGGCGCAGGCGGGTCGTCTCCAGCGCCTTCTGCACGACGAGCGCGAGCTCGTCCAGGTTGAACGGCTTGTTGGCGTAGTGATACGCCCCCTGCTTCATCGCCTCGACCGCCGTCTCGATCGACGAGAACGCGGTGAGCAGAATGACTGGCACGTCAGGGTCGTAGGCCTTCAGGGTCTTGAGCACCTGCAGCCCGTCGGAGTCCGGCAGCTTGTAATCGAGGAGGACGAGGTCGATTTCGGGTCCGAATCGGGCAATCGCGCTCTTCGCCGTGTCCGCTTCGACGACCTCGTGGCCGTCCTGGGCGAGACGCTCGGAGAGCGTCCAGCGAATCAGCGACTCGTCGTCGACGACGAGAATCTTCGCGGCGGGCATGAAGACGATTATGTCCGAAGTCCGCAGCGCGGTGGCGGTCTACGCGGCAGCGCCGGCGGCGCGAACGAGATCGATCATCCCGCTCATGTCGAACGGCTTCGAGACGGTGCCGAACGCACCCTCGTTCAGCGCCTGTGCGAGAAGCTCCGGGGTGCCGTGGGCGGTCATCATGATCACGCGGCAGGCCGGCCGTTCCGAGCGGAATCGGCGCAGCAAACACAAGTCGTTGGAATCGGGCAGGCGGACGTCCAGCAGCGCGACATGCACGGGGTGACCATCGAGCGAGGCGAGCGCTTCCCGCGCGGTGCCGGCCTCGATCACCTCGTATCCGGCGCTCTCGAGTCCCTCGCGAACCGCCCAGCGGATCAGCGGCTCATCGTCGACTACCAGAACGGTCTGCATGCGAACTATTCCGTGTTGAATGCGGGAAATTCCCGGCCGCCCCCGCTTGCAGCGAATGATTTCAGCGGCTAGCATCGCCTGATTCATTACTGATGCCACTATCGCCGGCCCCGGGGACCGGGGTGTCCGCCGCCGACCGCCACCTGGTGATTTACGCCGTGCTGCTGGCCGCGGCGATCTTCATTCTCGACCTGCAAGTGCCTCTCGGCGTGGCGGTCTGCGCGCTGTACGGCGTCGTGGTGTTGTTCGGGCTGTTCATTTCGATGCGCGGGTTCTCGCTCTGGATGGCGGGATTCGCGACGCTGCTGACGACGCTGGACGCGGCGCTGTCGCCGGCGGCGCAGGTCAGCCGCAACGCAATCTTCAATCGGGCGCTGACCATCGTCGGCATCTGGGTCACTGCCTGGCTGGTTACCAAGTTCGCGAAGACCGGACAGGCGCTCGATCGATCGATGAAGGATCTGGCAGACACCAATTTCGCGCTGAATCAGGCGGCGATCGTCGCGACGACGAACGTCAAGGGAGAGATCACCTTCGTCAACGACAAGTTCGTGGAGATCTCCAAGTATCCGCGCGAGGAACTGCTCGGCCGGGACCACCGGATCATCAACTCGGGATATCACTCGAAGGAGTTCATCCGCGATCTGTGGCACACGATTGCCAACGGGCGGATCTGGCGCGGCGAGCTGCGCAATCGCGCGAAGGACGGCAGCTATTACTGGGTCGACACGACGATTGTTCCCTTCCTCGACGCACAGGGCAAGCCGTACCAGTACATGGCGATCCGCTATGACATCACCGACCGGAAGCAATCCGAAGAACGGCTCCGCGAGCAGGCGGCGCTCGCCCGTCTCGGTGAGATGGCCGCGGTGGTCGCGCACGAGGTGAAGAACCCGCTCGCCGCGATCAAAGGCGCACTGCAGGTGATCGGCGGCCGCATGCCGGTGGAAGGGCGCGATCGCGCAGTGCTCGGCGATGTCGTGGCTCGAGTCGACTCGCTCAATGACATCGTGCAGGACCTGTTGGTGTTCGCGCGTCCCCGCCAGCCGCAGCTGACGCCGGTCCCCATCGCGGAACTGATCGAGAACACCGCCGCGCTGTTGAAGAAGGATCCCGCGCACAGCAGCGTCGCCGTACACATCACCGGGAGCCATCCGATCGTTCAGCTCGACGTCGAACAGATGAAGACGGTGTTCCTCAACCTGCTGCTGAATTCGGCGCAGGCGACGGGAACCGGTGGCCGCATCGCTGTGTCAATCGAAGCGGACGATCTGGCGGCGACGATCGCCATCGCCGATAACGGCCCGGGAATCCCTGCGGAGGTTCGCGAGAAGATCTTCGAGCCGTTCTTCACCACCAAGCACCGGGGGACCGGCCTCGGGCTGCCCACCGCGCGGCGCGTCGTCGAACGCCACCGCGGCACGATCGACGTCGAGTGCCCCGCCGGCGGGGGCACCGTCGTCACCGTCACGTTGCCGATGCAGTAAGCGCCGCCTCGACGTCGACGGCCTCGACGAACTCCCGCTGCGGATGCCGAACGGTGAGAACCGGACATGGGGCGCGGCGCACGACTTTCTCGGCGATGCTGCCAAGCAGCACGTGCGTGACCCCGCCGCGGCCGTGCGTGCCCATCACGATCAGGTCGACATCGTGCTCGGTCGCGTAGCGCAGGATTTCGGCGAAGGGCCAGGCGACGGTGGCGCTGATGGTGACGCGGGCCGCGTCGGACGCCGGCACGGCCTGCGCGAGCCGCTCTTTCGCTTCCTTCTGCCACTTGTCGATCGTCTCGAACAGGGGCGCGGAAAAGCCTTCCGCCGCCCACGGCTGCGTCAGTGGATCCTGCACGACGTGCAGGAGGTGAAGGCGCGCGTCGAAACGGCGCGCGAGCTCGAGCCCGTAGCGCAGCGCCGCCTCCGAGCACTCGCTGAAGTCCGAGGGAACCAGAATCGTCTTGAGATTGATCATGGCGCTACCTCTCCTGTCTACCGCGCCGCGTGCGGCGCGCGGCTAGTGTCTGATTCGTCTTCCCGATGCCACGACCCGTGCCGACCCGACGCGAATGCGCACGTCCGCGATGACCGCGCCCGCGGGCAGGACCATCACCGGGTTGAAGTCCATCTCGCGTATCTCCGGGCAGACGTGCAGCAGCTGCGAGGCCCGCACCAGCAGCCGGCGGAAGGCGGCCTCATCGGCCGCCGGCGAGCCGCGGAATCCGCGCAAGCGCACCCGGCCTTTGACGCGTTCGACGATTACGCGCGCGTCCGCTTCGGCGAGCGGGCACATCGCGAACGCAGTGTCGTCGAGGACGTCGACGAGGACGCCGCCCGTTCCGCACATGACCACGGGACCGAAGGCGGCGTCGTTCACGCCGCCGACGACCATTTCGACTCCG
>JBKPSE010000599.1:0-5408 GCA_046765855.1 Acidobacteriota bacterium
CCGGTGGTGCGGGAGCGCCGGAGGATGACGGTGCGGGAGCGTCGACCATCACGCCGCTCGTCGGTTGTGGCGCGGGTACGGGCGGTTCCTGAACGGGCACAGCCGCGGCGGTCGACGAAGGCGTCGCGGACGCCGCCTCGACCACCTCCCCGGACCGCTCGGCCGGGACGCCGCGTCCCACCAGGACACCGCACAGGAAGATCAGGACGGCGACGACGGTGGTCGCCATGAAAAGAAAGACGAGCTGCTTTCCACTCAGTTGGATCTCGTGGAAGCCTTCGTCACCGTCGTGGGTCAGCTCGGTCACGGCGCTAGTCCTTGCGGGAGCCGATCAGATTGATCAGCTCCAGCGGCAACGGAAAGATGATCGTGGAGTTTTTCTCGGACGCGATTTCCGTCAGCGTCTGCAGATAGCCCAACGTGATCGTCATCGGTTCCACCGCCATCGCGGTGGCCGCGGTTGCAAGCTTCTCGGACGCTTCGAGCTCGCCGGCTGCGTGGATGATCTTAGCACGCTTCTCGCGCTCGGCCTCCGCCTGACGCGCCATCGCGCGCTGCATGTCGGGGGGCAGATCGACGTGCTTCACTTCCACCGACGAGACCTTGATGCCCCAGGGATCGGTGTGCTGATCGAGGATCTGCTGCAGCTGCGCGTTGAGCCGTTCGCGCTCGGACAACAGGTCGTCGAGCTCCACCTGTCCCAGCACGCTCCGCAGCGTCGTCTGCGCCAGCTGCGACGTGGCGTAATGGTAGCTCTCCACTTCGACGATCGCCTTGCGCGGATCCATGACGCGGAAGTAGACGACCGCGTTCACCTTGACCGACACGTTGTCGCGGGTGATGACGTCCTGCGGCGGCACGTCCATGACGATCGTCCGCAGGCTGACGCGCGCCATGCGATCGATGGGCGCGAAGACCAGAATCACACCCGGCCCCTTCGGCCGATCCAGCAGCTTGCCGAGGCGGAACACGACGGCGCGCTCGTACTCGTTCAGGATCTTGATCGAACTGAGCAGGTAGAACGCGAGGACGACAACGATGATGAGAACGGGGGAAATCAGCACAAGCCCTCCATCCGGTTACGCGCGTCTGACCGTCAACAGCAGCCCTTTGACTTCGGTGACCACGACCGGATCGCCGGCGTGAATCGATTCCGCCGCCGTCGCCGTCCAGATCTCGCCGTGCGTGGCCACGCGGCCGGTGCCGCCGGGCACGATGGCGGTGAGTGCCTGTCCGGGCGCGTGCAGCATACCGCTTTCGCCGGTGACGGACGGGATGCGCTGGGCCTGGACGCCGAGACGGACGAGGAACAGCAGGATGGCCGCGAGGGTCAGCGTCACCGGCAGAATGAGCCGCAGTCCGACCCGCATCTCGGGCAGCGGCGAATCGAACAGCATCAGCGACCCGAAGAGCAGGCTGGCGATGCCGCCGACGCCGAGCACGCCGTGGCTGGTCACCTTCACTTCGAGGACCAGCAGCACGAAGCCGAGCATGATCAGCAGCACACCGGCGTAGCTGACCGGAAGCACCTGCAATGCGAAGAACGCCAGCAGCAGCGCGATGCCTCCGGCGACGCCGGGCAGGACGGAGCCGGGACTCCAGAGCTCGATGGTCAGCCCGAGCGTGCCCAGCGTCAGCAGCAGATACGCGATCTGCGGGTGGGCGATGGCGCTCAGGATCTGCTGGGCGAGCGTCATCTTCACCTCGCGCGTCTGCGCGCCGGTGAGCTTGAGCGTCGTGGTCGCGCCGTTGAAGCGGCGGATGGTGCGTCCATCGAGCTTGCGAATCAGGTCGGGAACGTCGGAGGCGATCACGTCGATCAAAGCCGGCGACGCGGTCGCGGCCTCCTGCTCGGTGAACGAGCGGCTTTCCGTGACCGCCTGTTCGACCAGCGCCACGTTGCGGCCGCGCTGGGTTGCCAGCGTGCGGGCGTAGGCGGCGGTGTCCGAGGCCATCTTCTTCGACATCGTGTCGTCGATCTTCTCGCCGTTGCCGGCGACCGGATGCGCCGCGCCGATGTGCGTGCCCGGAGCCATCGCCGCGACGTCGGCGGCGATGGTGATCAGGAAGCCCGCCGAGGCGGCGCGATAGCCGGCCGGTCCGACGAACACGGCGACCGGCGTCTTTGCCGCGATGATCGCGTTGTTGATGTCGCGCGTCGAATCGAGCAGACCGCCGGGCGTGTGCAGCGTGAACACGATCAACGCCGCACCTTCCGCATCGGCCTTGGCGATTGCCGACCGCATGAACTCCGACGACACCGGATGGATGATCCCGTCGACGGTCGCGGTACGGACGACCGGCGTCCCGTTCGCCGCGGTCAGCGCCGCGCCGGACAGGGCGATGACGGCACAGAGCAGCGCGCGTAGTCGCAGCATTACTGACCTCCGCGTTCTATTTTCTCCAGCAGAGATTTGGCTTCGGACGAGGCCGGGTCGAGCGCGAGCGCCTTCTGCGCGTGCTCGCGGGCCGACGCGAGATTCTTGACGCGCAGGTACGCCTCGGCCAGCGCGGCGCGGGCGGCCGCGGAATCATGGCTCCAGATCGATATCTTCAGCGCCGCGATCGCTTCGCTGGTGCGCCCTCCGCGCAGGTGAATCCGTCCAAGGAGCAGGTGCGCGTCGGCTTCGTAAGGGGACAGGAAAATCGCGCGGCGCAGCTCCCCGATCGCCTCGCGATCCTGTTCCGAATCGAACAGGCGGCGTCCGCGCTCGAGATGGAACTGGGCCAGCTCGCGCTGATCGCGCTGCGCCGTGCTGGCGATCGCCTGATCGATCCGGTTGGCGCGCCAGGACTCGATCTCGGGTTCGACGCGCGCCAATCCGCGCGGCAGTTCCCGCCTCGCCGCCGGGTCCGCGTACGCGGCCGAGAGCTGCGCGGCGAGCTCACGCTCGCGCCCGGCCTCGACGGAATTGCCGGAGGCCTCGAGCGCGAAAGCGAGCACGAAGTGCGCATCGGCGTCCGTCGGATCGCGGCGCAGCGCTTCCCGCAGCCAGTAGATCGCGCCCTGCGGGTCGCGATCCACGGCGTAGGCATATCCGAGGTTGAACAACACGTCAGGATCGTCGGGCGACAACTTCGCCGACTCGGTGAAGAAATAAATCGGCTTCCCCTCTTCCGGCGCCACGTTCCGGCGCAGCTGCGCCACGCCCAGATTGTTCAGGACCGTCGCCGCCGGCGCGGCCGCCTGCAGCTCTTTGAACAGCGCGAACGCCTCGTCGTTCTGCTTCAGCGCCAGCAACGAGACGCCGGCGTAGAAGCGGGCTCGGCGCGCCAACGGAGACGTGACGGCTACGGCGCGCGCGGCAGCAAGCGCGGCGGCATTGTCCCCCTGCGCGTTGCGCACTTCCCACAAAGCGAGGCGGGCGCGATCGTAGCCGGGATCGAGCTTCAGCGCCGCTTCGAGAAACGCCGCCTGGGTCGCCGGCTGCTCGGCGACCACGCCCTTCACGAATTGTTCGAATGCCTGCAGCGACGGGGCCGACGCCGCGGCAGGCTCCGCTCCGCCAGGCACGCTGCGGCGCGACACGCGGGCAACGACGGTGAACAGATCGGACAGTTTGCCGCGCTCGACGATCTCCGAGTCGGCGCGGCCAACGTCGATCCGGATCGGACGCGCGCGCACGGTCAGCGATTCGCCGTCGACTTCCACTTCTCCCACGATCACCTGCGCCGCGCCGACGATCTCTCCCACCTTGATCACGGTGGCGCGGCTGAGCACGCCGTTGGGCGGCAGATGCAGTTGCTCGTAGGCCCGCTCGCGCACCGGGCGGGTGATCGCGCCGAGCCCACGCGCGTTGATGTCGTCGGCAAGCAGCAGCGCCACCGCTTCGCCGAGCCAATAGGTGCGCCCGTCGCGCGCCGGCGTCTCGAACGGCACGACGAGAATGCCGGGGGCGGCAAGAGGCTGGACGGGTGCCTGCGCGGCAACCACCACGATTGCGCAGGCAAGCGCGGCGATCATGCCGCGACCGCGCGATCGGTCGCGCGGCCCGAAAGCGTCACCGACAGCTGGCAGGCACGGCTGGCGCCGGCGGCTCGACATTCGCTCACCCGCGCGTCGGCCGTGACGTCGAACAACTTGAGGACGCCGGCAATCGCGGACGCATAGAACCCGCAGAGCGGCTCGACCGACGTCTCGCGCACTTCGCAGAACAGGGAACCGCGAAGATCGACGATGACCACACCTTTTTTGACGCGGGTAATGGCCCGCGAGCTGGGATAGGTGGCGCGGACCAGCGATCGCGCCGTGCGCAGCGCCGCGCGCGTGCGCAGCCCCGAGGGCAGCGCCCGAACGAGCCGGCGCTCGAATGCCGGGACGTCCTCGAACGTCCAGGCCGCCGCGTATTCGCCGGCGCGCTGCGTGATCAGCCCGTAGGCATGTCCCTCGGTCCGCAGGAAGCTGAGCACCGCGGTGAGCGGCGCAAGACCAATGGTCCCTTCACGAAGGCCGGCCACGTTCAGCCAGTTCTCCTAGAACTCCAGCCTGGTCGGCAGTAGATCCGCAATCGCCTGGTGAAGGCTCGCGACCAGCACTCGCCCGATCCGCGTCTCGGTCATTGCTCACCTCGGGTTCCCGCGAGCACGCGCGTCGGGGAGTCCGAGCGGCGAAGCCCCTCGGTAATAATGTAACGGTGGGACTCGGCGTCTCGGCGGCCATCCTTGCCGGAGGCCGCGCGCGGCGGTTCGGCGGCGCCGACAAGGCGTCGCTGCCCGTCGGGCGCGCGCGCATTATCGATCGTCAGCTTGCAGCGCTGTCGGAGGTGACGGACGACATCAGGATCGTCGCCAACGATCCGGATCGATATGCCGCGCTCGGCGTCCGGATCATTCCCGATGCGGTCGCCGATTGCGGTCCGCTTGGCGGCATTTACAGCGCGTTGATCGACGCCCGTCACGATTCGGTAATCCTCCTCGCGTGCGATCTGCCCTTCGTCACCGCGGCGCTGCTCGGACGCCTCGCCATCGAGCTCGAAAGCGGCGGGCAGGTTGATGCAGTGGTGCCGCGATCGCGGCGTGGGCTCGAGCCGCTCTGCGCGGCTTACACCCGCCGCTGCGCCCCGTACGCGCTGGCGCGAATCGAACGGGGTGCGCTGCAGGTCGGCGGACTGCTCGACGATGTCACCGTTCGAGTGCTGGAGCCGGATGCGCTGGCCGCATACGACGCCGGAGCCTTGTTCGAGAACGTCAACACGCCGCATGATCACGCACGCGCCAGAGGTTGGGTTGAATTGAATGAGAAACCGTTCGAAGATCCTATCACGGAATAACTTACAGTGATTCTTCCCGTTCACCAGCTGGTACGCGCGCGCGTCGCCGAGACCGTCGCGCGCCTCTACGATCTTCCCGCCGACGATGCGGCAATCGCCGAGATGTCGCTGGAAATGCCGCCGAGGCGTGCGCTTGGG
>JBKPSE010000600.1:0-7354 GCA_046765855.1 Acidobacteriota bacterium
TGCTGCTAACCTCCAATCCTGACCTCTACCTTCACATCCTTCACGCCCTTGACGCGGCGCGCGGCGGCGACGGCTCGATCGACATCGGCCTGAGACCCGACCGTGCCGGAGAGCGTCACCACCCCCTCGAAGGTCTTGGCGTCGATGCGCATCGCGCCGATCTGCGGATCGTTGAGCAGCGCGATCTTCACGCGCGTTGAAATCGATGCATCGTCGCGCATGCCGCTGGTGGTGGCGCCGCAGGCGGTGAGAAGGAGCGGCAGCACGAGCATCGCCGTGGCAAACCGCAGCCTACATGCCGGTCGCATGGTAGCCCCCGTCGACCATCAGCACTTCGGCGGTGACGCCGCGCGCGGCGTCGCTCAGCAGAAATACCGCGGCGTCGCCGACCTCGGACGTCTCGATCGTGCGCCGGAGCGGCGCACGATCGCGGTAGACCTGCAGGATGCTGGAGAAACCGGACACGCCTGACGCGGCGAGCGTCTTGATCGGCCCCGCGGAGATCGCGTTCACGCGGATGTTCTTCGGTCCCAGATCGGCGGCGAGATAGCGCACCGCCGATTCGAGCGCGGCCTTGGCGACGCCCATCACGTTGTAGTTCTGGAACACGCGCTCGCTGCCAAGATAGGTCAGCGTCAGAATGCTGCCGCCCCCCTTCTTCTCCATCAGCGGCAGCGCGCCACGCGACAGCGCAATCAATGAATACGCGCTGACGTCCAGCGCCAGCCGGAACCCGTCGCGCGTGGTCTGCACGAACGGGTTGGAGAGTTCATGGGGCGGCGCGAACGCGGCGCCATGGACCACGAAGTCGAGACCGCCGAAGCGGCCATCCAGCTCCTCGAAGACTCGCGCGATCTGCGCGTCGTTGGTGACGTCGAGCGGCAGCACGAGCGGATCGGCCAGGCCGGCCGCGAGATCGCGGACGTTCTCTTCGAGGCGTTCGCCCTGATAGGTCAGCGCGAGACGCGCTCCCGCATTCGCCGCGGCGCGCGCGATCGCCCACGCAATCGATCGCTTGTTGGCGACCCCGACGATGAGGCCGCTTTTACCGGACAGTGATGACATGGAGCGAACGTTATCAGCTTCCCGGCGGAAGGAGGAGCCGGAAGCCGGGAGCCGGAAGCGGGAAGCTGGATCCCGCTTAGCGAGAGCGTTTTCTCGGTCCGCCGTGCCGCTGCTGGCCGGCTCCAGGTCCGCGGCCGAAGCCCTGACCCTGACCGCGGCCGCCGCGGTTGCTGCCGCGCCCGAAGCGATGCGCGCCGTTGCCGTTGCCATTGCCCTGGGGCTGGCCGGCGCCGCGGCCGCGGAAGCCGCCGCCGCGGGCGTTGGTGTTCTGCCGGATGGTGAACTCCGGCGCCTGCCGTTCGACCTTCATGCCCTCGGGCCGCGGCAGCTGCGCGCGGATGAGAGGCCGATGCACGGGACCTTCGTCGGGCGGCAGCATGTGGATCTGGCTGTCGTCGTCTTCGATCTCGTCGCCGTCGTGAGTGGTCTCTGACGCGACTTCGTCGAACTGCGGATCTTCGGGTTCATCGGCCATGAATGCTGGCTCCGGGCTGTGCAGAACGGGTTCTTCGATCCCCGCGAGCACTTCCTTGTAAAGCACGCCGGTGGTCTCCGCCTTCTTTCGCCGCGGCGCCTTGCCGCCCTTGTAGACGTGCTCGGCGTCGCACGTCGTGCACCGCGTCTGCTTCACGTCCTCTTCGATCATCGCCACGACGGCGTGATTGGTCACGCGCCGTTCGCGCGGACAGTAGTCGTCCAGAATGTCACCGAGACGCAGCCGGCGCTGCTCCATGTACTTGCTTCTCCCGAATTGTCCTGAAAATGGGCGCTTGGAATAGACGCGTTGCAGGTGCCTTCAGTCTACCAGAGCAAGCGGCCCAAGCGCAACCGTAGTTTTAGCAACTCTTTTGCTTACCGCGACTTGCCGTCTTTTCCCGGCTGTTTGCTGCGGTCGACCCAGGCGAGTGCGCGCTCGAGGGTGAGGTCGCGCCCAGCCAGCAGCGCCTCGCGCGACAGCTCCACCGCTTCGTCCGGAATCACGCCGCGTCCTTCGATGCGAACGCCGGTGCCGGTGACGAAGTCTCCCCACGCATGAATCAGCACGTCGCCGTTCGGCAGACGATCGAACAACGCCGGCAACGCCTGCCCCATCGACGTCTGCCCGAAGACTCGTGCGCGGCCGATCGACTGCATCCCGCCGGTGAAGCACTCGGACGCGCTGCCCGTCAATCCATCGACGAGAATCGCGAGCGGACCCGAGTAGGGCTCGACGCGCTCACCAGAGGCGTTGACCAGCCGCGGGTTCGCGTTGAAGCGCAACGGCATCGCCTGCTGCTTCGTCGTCATCACGCCAAGCGTCACCCGCTCGGGAAAAAAATGTCCCGCCAGTCCCATGATCATCGCGGCCAGCCCGCCCGGGTTGCCGCGCAGATCGATCACGATCCCGTCCATCGCGCGGAACCTGTCCATCGCCACCTGGAATTCGCGATCGACCGCGGCCATCCAGACGTTGAAGCCGATCAGCCCGACGTGGTTGCCCGCGGGCGTCGACTGCTCTTTCGAATTGACGCGCACGAACATGGTCGGCAGACTGCCAACCGTCACCGGCTCGCCGCGTTCGGCGCGACGCTCGACGCTCTTCTTGACCGGCGCGTTGGCGCCGTCCAGGAAAGTGATCTCCACCGATGAATTCGCGGGTCCGCGCAGGCGCGAAAGCGAGTGGCGCCACACTTCGAGCTGCGCGATGCGCGGCGGCGTACCGTCGGTGATGCCGGCGAGGAACGTCGCGGCAGGCGTGCCGCCGACGTCCTGCAGGATCCAGCCTGTTTTCACTCCGGCGGCAGCGGCGCCTCCCTGCGGATCGACGCTGGTGACGATCAGTTGGTGGTCGAGCAGCCGCAGGTCGAAGCCAGGCTGTCCGCTGAGATCCATCTGCTGCGAGGGATTGTCGGGCGTGCCGGGAATCACCGCAAAGTGCGACAGGCCGAGCCGGCCGAGCATGTCCGAGAGGACGCGGCGGAAGTCTCCGGGCGTTTTCGCCTCGATCGCCTTGGGCCGCAGCTCGGCGTTGACGCGATCCCACGCGGCGCGATCGAACGCCGGATCGAAATGGCTGTCGCGGACGATCGTCCATACCGCGTCGAACGTTTCCGCCGCCTTGAACGTTTCGGCGGCGGCGGGGGAGCCGAGCAGCAACGCCAACGCGATCGGCGCGGCCAGCGCGCGAAGCGCTGTCACTTGATGAGCGCCTTGATCGGCGCGGGGGGGTCGAAGACCGCAGGGTTCACCTTGTCGTACTCGACCGACGTCAGGGTGATCACCTGTTCGATTCCCATGACCTTCTGCGAAGCGCTCGTCGCCTGCATCATGTCGCCGAATTTCTTGTAGCGCGAAGCCACGCTGGTAACCGTCATCGTTCCCATCGGCGACTCCCGCGTGGTGATGCCGCCGGCGCGCAATCCAGTCGCGACATCGTAGAAATCGAAGTCCTCCGCGCCGTCGACGCGCGTCAACGCGACCTTGTAGCATTCGCGGCCGTCGAAGGTCGTCTTTTCGACCGTCTTCACGGTGGGGTACTTCTTGGGATCGCGCAGCTCGCTGTAGAAGTCGGAATCGAGTCTGGCCTGCTCGAGCTCCTTGCCCGTCTTCAACATCGGCCCCGTCATTGGCGACATCGACCACGCGTGCGTGCCGTCGAAGCCTTCCATGATGTCGCCGATCCCCTGCACGGTCGTCTTGACGACGACGCGATCGGGAGCGGTGGCGCCGAAGATTTCGATCGGCCCCGAAATGCCTGACGCGGGCACCGACAGCGTGCCGACGCCGTGCATGGACTTGTGCGACAGCAGGACCTCGCGTCCGCCGATCGCCTGAATATGGCGATTGATGATGGTCCGCGCGTCGGGCAGCGCCGCCGCTGGCGGCGTCTGGGTCGAAGTGGCGGGGGCCTGCGCATACAGCGGCGCGGCCAACAACGCCGCGGCCGCGACGATTCTCGAGAACATGCTGGAACTCCTGGAAAGGGCGGGAAGCCCTCCCAGTCTATCGCAGATTGCCGGGGGGCACGCCTCCAGCACGGTGAGCGAGGGCACTGGAACCCTCGCCCCTGCTGAGGCAACGCGCCCGACACTGGTAGAACAACGCCGTCAGCGGCGTCCGCGCGCGACCCCGAACAGCTTCTTGAATGCCTGCAATCGCTCGTTGCGTCCCATCGATCGCAGGTCGCGCCCGGTCTCCCGCGCGTAGGAATCGAGGGCGCTTGCCGAGGAGGCGGTCGTCTGCAGCGTGAACGAATAATCGTTCGTGTCGCCGCTCAAACCCAGGAACAGGCTGATCGTTTCCAGGAATCCCGCGCCGAACCGGCCGGTCACTCGGCCGTCCCCGTCCTTGTCGATGAAGGGATCGGTGAGGAACAGCCAGTACATCGTCGGGCCGTCGAGTTGCGGGATGTTCAAACCGTACTGCTGGTTGAACCCGTCGATGAACATGTTGGCGACGAGCGCCTGTCCGATGTTGCTCGGATGGACTCCATCGAGGCTGAAGAGGCCGCCAAGGAAACGCGTGGTGATCGGCACGCCGCCGACGTTGACCTGCGAGTCGACGAAGTACTGAAACACCGCGTGGACGTCTACGACGCCCATGCCGTGCGCCGCCGCGGTCTGCTTGATCACGTCGTTGAACGCGTGAATGCGATCGCTGATCGTCTGCTGCTCCGCCGGGTCGAGCACGAACTGCGGATTGGTCAGCTCGGTGGGAGCGATCAGCCCCAACTTGACCATGAGCATCAACGGCAGCGTGGTCTTGCTGCCCGCCGGCAGGCCGAAGTCCGAGCCGAGGAATCGAATCAGATCCTGACGATCGAGCAGATAGGCGATCTGTCCGACGTCGGGGATCGTGGCGAACACGACACGGCTGCCCATGGCATCGAGCCGGTTGGCGATCTCCTGGAAGCGCGCTGTGAAGTCGGAAATGGGTGTGAGCTGCGAGGCGTCAAGCTGGTCGAACGACAGCGCCGCGCCGAGCGCGTCGTTGGCGCCGATCCAGCAGGCCACGTTCTGCGGGTGCAGGGACTCGGCCACTTCCATCTGGCTTCCCAGACGTGGAAAGAGGATGAGATCCGTTTCCGAATTGATCTCTGCCGTCGTCGTGGCGTCGGCTCGATCCTGGAGCAGCGAGGTGACGTCGGCGCCGCTCACCGCCAGGTTCAACCCCTGCACCGTCGGATCGACGCGATGGCGATTGGTCGTATCGCCGACTGAGGCGAACAACGACGTGCGAATGAGCGGCAGCGGAGCCGCGGCGCCCATCCGCAAGGCGAGCAGGTTCAGATAGCTGTACGGCTGCGTCAATTCGTTGGCGTCAGCCGATTGGACGGCCTCGCCAATGCTGTCGCCAAGGCCGACGAGCAGCGGTGGCGCCGCCTGCCCATGGCCGATGCGCCCGGACGTCAGGGCGATGATGAGGAGGGTAAAGGTGAAAAGCTGGACTTTCTTGGACACATCAGCCTCCGCAGGTTCACGTCGGGCGGACCATTCTTATCACAGGACCTACGCGGCGGGCGGCCGAACTGACATGGAAATCAGACCCGGCCATCGCGGCTTGGTGTGAGCGTCAGTCACGGCTGGAAACGGCAGTTATACTGGCGCCATGCTGAAGGGGTCAAAGCCGGCGATCGTTCAGAAAATTCAGCCGGTCAGCATTCACGGGCAGGTCTCGCTCGACGTCTATTACACCGACCCCGACGATCCGCAGGGTCAGGTGCGCATCGCCCGTGTCGGGAAGGAATCGATTCCTCGCGGTCTGGATACCGGCGATCGCGTCGAGCTCCACTACGTTGTCGGTGTCGTGACGCACATCACCAAGGCCTAACGCCGCCGCGCCCTGACGAAAACGTCCACGTTATCGGGCCGCGGATTCCAGTATGAAAGGCGGATGCGCCCGTCCGGCTCCTGCGAGATCACCGCCGGCATCGAGCTGGTCGTCAGGAACCAGCCCGCAGGCAGCACCATGTCGTTGCGCGGCCGCCCGAAGCTGCGGTGCCACATCAGCTGCCCTTCGACGAGTGCGTAGCGCGCGGGATCGGTGTAGGTCTCCGAGATTCTGAGCCGGACGGACTGCCCTCGCTTTACTGGTGCGAAAGGAATCAGCACGAGCTGCGTGTCCGGCTCGACGCGATCCGGGATGTCGATCTTCTCGCGGATGACGTCGGCGCCCGTCAGCGTGCGGGTCTTCAGCGCTTCGCCGGTATCGAGAATCATCGCCGACGGCTCCGAGACGCTGCTGCCGGTGCGCACGACGTTCACGTACTGGTGCTCCCCTTCGCGCGCGGCGGTGTAGTCGTGGTACAGCGAGAACGCGTGCGTCTCCGGCTCCTTGAGAAAGTAGACGATCTCCCGATCCTGGATCGCACGCTCGCTCACGCGAATCTGGTTCATCGGCTGCTCGCGTCCCGGCGCGTCGGCCATCGGCGGCGCCGGAGCAGCTCCGGCCGCCGGCGTCGCTTGCCGCGGCGGGAGAGGACGCGCCTTGATCACGACATTCGCGCGATCGGGAAAGGTGTTCATGAAGCTGGCCGTGACGCGGCCGTCCGCCTCCTCGATCACCTGCACGGGGACGTTCGCCGACACCAGTTCGTGATTCGCGGGCAGGACGACGGCATTGCGAGGAATATCCAGCGCCAGGCTGAACACGATCGTGTCACCCTCGCGGTAGTAGGCCTTGGCCTCGGTACACGTCTTGACGATGCGCAGGCGCGTTTCGCCGCCGCGCGGCACGGGACGCGCAAGCGTCACCCGGATTTCGTTGTTCTCGATGTCGGCCTTCAGCGGCTCGCCCGTCATGCGATCGATCGCCGCAACGTCGGTCATCTGCCGCGCCGGTCCGACGCCGCTGACGAAAGCCGAAGCCCCGGACCGCGCCGTTGTCACGTCGTAAATCATCCGGAAGCTGCCGCTGCCGGGCGCGAGCAGCTCGAAGCGTGCGTACTCGTCCTCTCCCCGCGCCTGGGCGAAGGCCGGGGCGGATAGCAGCGAGAGACAGAGCGCAATCAGGGCGCGCGTCATTGCAGTGTCCTCCCTTTCGTTTCGGGTATCCATATCCAGAAGAACGCCGCGAGCAGGAACGCGGCGGAGCAGACGAGCAGTGCCTGACCGAAACCGCGCGTATCGGCGAGCGTGCCGACCAGATACGGCGCCGCCGCGCTCGCGAGACGGCCGATGTCGTAGGTGAACCCTTGCGCGGTCGCACGCACTTCAGTCGGATAGATCTCGGCCGTCACCGCGCCGAAGCCGCTGAAGTAGCCGGTCGCGGCAAAGGCGACGCAGGGTCCGAGCAGGAGGAGCAGCAGCGG
>JBKPSE010000601.1:0-2848 GCA_046765855.1 Acidobacteriota bacterium
TGCGATTGTCCTGACCGTGCTCGATGGCAATGGCCTCGACGTTGCGCGCGAACCTGTTGCCGACGACCCATGACTCGAAGCTGTAGCCGCCCCACAGTCCGTGCCAGCACTCTTCGACACGATTCCCATAGAAGGTGTTGCGGCTGAACGTCGCTTCCATGCCGTTGGTCGGCGCGAAGCTGAAGTCGTTGTCGTAGAACAGATTGTCGTTGGCGCCGCCCTGGCCGGTATCCATGGTCGTCTGCCCCGCCCACAGGAAGAGCCCGTCGCCGCCATGCGTCACCGAGTTGAAGGCGACGATGTTCTTGTTGCTCTGCTCGTAGACGAGAATGCCGGCGGAGTCCTGCCCGCGGTTATAGAAGGTGTGGCTGTAGCCGCGCACGCACCAGTCCACCTTGTTGTGCATGATCGTATTGCCGCTCGCACGGTAGAGCGCGATGCCGAGCCCGGACAGGAACGAAAAGGTGTTGTTCCAGATGCGCGCGTTGTTCGAGCGCGCGAGCATCAGCCCGTTCTGTCCCTGGACGATCGTGGTGTTGTCTACCTCCGCGTCGTTCGAGTCCGCGAGATAGATGCCAGCGCCGCTCTCGAGCCATTCGTCCTTGTCGTTGTGGTGGTACGACATCCAGTCGAGCAAACTTTCGTGCTCGACCAGGCTGTAGAGCCGCGGCTTCCAGTTGTAGCTGAGATCGGCGCCGGTGATGTGCAGCCTCCTGCTGCGGCGCGCAAGCACGCCGATCTTGTAGCCGTGCGCCTGAAGGTTCTTGATGGTGACGTTCTCGCCGCCGTCGACGAGCACGGCCAGGCCCTTGAAACTATCCGGGTCCGCATCCGGGTCGCCGCCGCGCAGGACGACGTTCTTGAAGTCGACGGTGATGTTCGATCCGCGAATCGTGAGCGCGGGGTGGTCGAGATCGGGCGATTTCAGGTGATAGGTGCCCGCGGGGAAGCTGACGGTGCGCGCGATCACCATGCCGGCGGCCGGGCGGGTCTGCGCGTGCGGCCGCGGCGCGAGCAGCGTCAGCAGGAGAACGGCGAGGACGGCGGACGTGCGGCGCACAGTGCCCCTATAGCGTATCGCGGCACGGGCGCGATACGATGCGGCCGTGCTGGCGTTGCTTTTTCTATTGTTCGCCGCTCAGGCGACGAACCCAGTTGATACGCTGGCGTCGCTCCAGGCGCGGATCGACACGGCCAAACCCGGCGAGGTGATCCGGGTCAAAGACGGCACCTACGCTGCCAGCTCGCCGCTCACGATCAAGACACGCGGGACCGCCCGCGCGCCCATCCGCATCGTGGCGGAACGCGTCGGCGGTGTCACCATCAGCGGCAGCGACGGATTCGACGTCGCAGCCGGCGCGGCCTACGTCGAGATCGACGGCTTCGTCTTCACGCACCAATCCGGCAAGACGCAGGTCCGCAGCGGCGCCACGCACATCCGTTTCACGCACAATGTGTTCGAGCAGCACGGCGATGGCGCCTACCTGACCATCGCCGGCGACGATACCGAGGTGGACCGCAATGAGTTCCGCAACAAGCGGACGCTCGGCAACATGATCGACGTGCGCGGCGCCGGCAGCCAGGTGGCGCAGCGCGTCCGCATTCACGACAACTACTTCCATGATTTCAGCAGCCCCGGGCCGGGCAGCAACGGCGCCGAAACGATCCGCTTCGGGCTGAGCGGGCTGAGCATGTCCAAGGGGTTTGGAGTTATCGAGCGCAACCTGTTCGTCCGCTGCGTCGGCGAGAACGAGATGCTGTCGATCAAGTCGGGATCGAATGTCATCCGCCACAACACCCTGCTCGATTCTCCCGGCGCGCAGCTCACGCTGCGGCACGGCAACGAGAACATCGTCCGTGGCAATTACCTGCGCGGCACCGATGGCATCCGCATCTTCGGCGATCGCAACCGCGTCTCGGACAACTACTTCGAAGGCAACACCGGCGCGATCCAGATCGGCAACGGCGACGGCGAGGTTGCCGACGGGGCGGCGCTCACCAGCCACGATCGTCCCGACGACAGCTACATCACGTCGAACGTGCTGGTGAGCAACGCGCGCAACATTTTCATGAGCGGGCGCGACAAGGGACTCGGCGCCGCGCGCGCGACCATCGCGCACAACATCATTCAGGGAGGCGGTCCGGCCGCCGTGATCGACGGCCCCTTTCCCGACGCAATCTGGCGCGATAACGCGATCTGGCAGACGCCAGCAGGGGTCATTCCGCCGGACGGCTATCGCAAAGAACGGCGGACGATCAGGCCGCCGCAGCCGCTGACCGCTGAAACACTCCTGCGCGGCATCCGCCGCCGCTGACATCGGTTTCCAAAGCTGCGTTCAGGTTTTTCGCAGATTCCGGCGTCCGCCATTTCCACGTCCCCGAAATCAGCTATGATCCACCTCCTCACTTCACGGAGGCTTCATGACCGTCACATCCGGGTCCATCCTTTCGGATGCGCTTCTGCAGGGATGCCGGCAGCGCGCCGCGGGCTACGACCGAGAGAACAAGTTCTGCCAGGAAGATTTCGACGAGCTCAGGGCGGCGGGGTATTTGAAGATGTCGCTGCCGAAGGAATTCGGCGGACCCGGGTATACCCTCAACCAGTACACGCGTGAGGCACGCCGGCTGGCGATGTACGCGCCGGCGACGGCGCTGTGCCTCAACATGCACCACTACTGGGTCGGCACCGCCGCGGACAGCTATCGCGCCGGCGACAAGTCGGTCGGCTTCATCCTGGAAGACGCGGCCAACGGCGAGATCTTCGCCGCGGGACACGCCGAGAGCGGCAATGAAACCTCGATCGTGATGTCGGTGACCAAGGCCGAAAAGGTCCCCGGCGGCTACAAGT
>JBKPSE010000602.1:0-2777 GCA_046765855.1 Acidobacteriota bacterium
TGCACGAGCACCCCACCCAGGCGCTGCTCGACGCGTTCACGATCCGCGAGCACAAGGGCCGGCTCGCCGGCCTGCGCATCTCCATCGTCGGGGACCTGCTGCACAGCCGCGTGCTGCGCTCGAACGCGCAGCTGTTGAACAAGATGGGCGCACAGCTCTGGGCCTGCGCCCCCTCGACGCTGATGCCGACTGACCTGCCGAGGTTCGGCGTGCGCGCCACCACGGCGATCGACGAAGCCGTTGCCGACGCCGATGTCGTGATGATGCTGCGCATCCAGCACGAACGCATGCACGGCCACTACATCCCGTCGGCGCGCGAATATTTCACGCTGTTCGGCCTGACGCCGGCGCGAGTGGCCCGCGCCAAACCCGACGTGATCATCATGCATCCGGGCCCGATGAACCGCGGCGTCGAGATCGACTCCGACGTCGCCGACGGACCGTATTCGGTGATTCTCGAACAGGTTACCAACGGGGTCGCAGTCCGCATGGCGGTCTTGTACCTGTTGGCCGGACAAGAGATGCAGGCGGACTGACGTGGGCTGCAGGTGCGTTGCTCGATCGACAACCGCGAGCGAAGCGAGTAGGGGAGTTCAAGGGGCGACGCCTCTCGGAATGAAATCATGAAGGTGCTGCTGAAGGGCGGACGGGTCGTTGATCCCGCGTCGGGGCGCGACGGCGAGTTCGACGTGTTGATCGAGGAAGGAAGGATTGCGCGCGTCGGCAGGTCGCTGCCTCTCGACGGCGCCGAACCGTTCGCGGTGAAGCCGGGCTGGATCGTGGCACCCGGTCTGATCGACATTCATGTCCATCTTCGCGAGCCCGGGCAGGAGCACAAGGAAACGATCGCGACCGGCACATTGTCCGCGGTTGCCGGGGGCTTCACCGCTGTCGCGTGCATGCCGAACACCGATCCGGTAAACGACCATCCCGGCATCACCGAACTGATTCTGCGCCGGGCCGCGGACGCAGGTCTCGCCCGCGTGTATCCGATCGGGGCGGTATCGATCGGCTCGCGCGGTGAGCAGATGGCCGAGCTGGGCGCTCAGAAGGCGGCGGGCTGCGTCGCGTTCACTGACGATGGACGGCCGGTCGCAAGCGCGCTGCTGATGCGGCGGGCACTCGAGTATGCAGGCATGCTGGGCGTTCCCATCGTCAATCATTGCGAGGACCCCAGCTTGAAAGGCGACGGCGTCGCCCACGAGGGTTTCCACGCCGCCCGCCTCGGACTGCGCGGCATTCCCGGCGCCGCCGAATCGATCATGGTCGCTCGCGACATCGCACTCGCCGAACTGACCGGAGGCCCGTACCACGTCTGCCACATGAGCGCGCGGCAGTCGCTGCGCGCGGTGCGCGAGGCGAAGGCGCGCGGGCTGACCAACGTCACCTGCGAGGTCGCGCCGCAT
Organism: Acidobacteriota bacterium; assembly: GCA_046765855.1. Lineage (GTDB taxonomy): Bacteria > Acidobacteriota > Vicinamibacteria > Vicinamibacterales > 2-12-FULL-66-21 > JAICSD01. The sequence goes on from JBKPSE010000602.1 coordinate 1,407, forward strand.
CACTTCGTTCTGACCGACGAATCGCTCGAGAAACCCATCCGCTACGACACGAACGTGAAGATGAATCCGCCGCTTCGCGAGATCGCCGACCGGGACGCCATGCTCGAGGGAATCTCCGACGGCTCGGTGGACGTCATTGCCACCGATCACGCACCGCATCACGCGGACGAGAAGATGGTCGAATTCGATCGCGCTCCCTTCGGCATCGTCGGACTGGAGACCTGCGTGCCGCTGGTGTTCGACCGGCTGGTGCACGCCGGGCGTATCAGCGTCACGCGCGCGATCGAGCTGCTCTCGACCAATCCCGCACGAGCGTTCGGCCTGCCCGGCGGATCGCTTGCCGAAGGCGCCGACGCGGACGTCACCGTGCTCGCCCCCGACGCCGCCGTGACGATCCGCGCCAGACAGCTGAAATCGAAATCGAAGAACACGCCGTTCGACGGCTGGGAGCTGAAAGGCGGCGTGGCCGCGACCTTCGTCGGCGGCAAGATGGTTTACAGGAACGAGGCGTTGTGAGCGTACGAACGGACCAACTGCAGAAACAGGCGCTGCAGCAGCTGGAGCAGGTCGAAGTGCTGATGCGAAACGGGCACTTCGACTACGGCAATGGATTTCACGGCCGCGTCTACCTGAACGCGCACCAGTTGTTCAGGACGCCGTCGACGATCTGGCGGCTGTCGCAGGATCTGCTCGAGATTCTTCCCGGCGATCTGCTGGAGAGGACCGAAGTCGTTGCCGGGCCGGTCATGGGCGGCGCGCTGCTGGCGCATACGCTCGCCGGGCTGCTCGACGGCCGCCGCGCGCTGACCCATCCGCCGTGCAGCTACGCGCCGTTCAGCACCCGCGGCGACGGCTTCATGCTCCGCGACTTCTACGCCCGGCACATGAGGGGAAAGCGCGTGCTGCTGGCCGACGACGTGAGGAACACCGGCAAGACGTTCCAGCAGTGCGCCGCGCTGGTTCGCGATGCCGGCGGCACCGTTCTCGCGACGGTGGAGATCTGCGATCGCCTCGAAGCCATGGTCGATGCGGGAGTGCCGAACTACGCGCTCGCCGAGTACAAGGCCCCTGAGAATTTTCCCGCCGCCGAGTGTCCGATGTGCAGAGCCGGCGAGCCGATTACCAGCTTTTGACCAGCGCCGGACTCGGACCGCGGCTGCAACAGTTGTACGAGGCATACAACCGCCAGGACTCCGCCGCCGACCCCGTGCAGATCGTCCGCCGCTATTCGAAGCCCGACGATCAGGAGATCGTCGGCTTCTGCGCCGCCTCGCTCGCGTTCGGCCGCGTCGCGAGCGTGTTGAACAGCGTCGGCACGCTGGCGCGCGTGCTCGGGCCGGAACCGGCGAAGTACGTGCGCGCGTTCGATCC
>JBKPSE010000603.1:0-8033 GCA_046765855.1 Acidobacteriota bacterium
CTCCGTGGCTATCGCGTTATGTTCGTGTATTCCGTCGCTGAACGTCCTGCCGTGTAGTCCGCGGCAAAACTGTGAACCCCGTGGCGGCCGGGGGCAATCCGGTCGATAATCACCCCATGGCTGCACGACCGACGTGGAAAGGCTTCCTCAAGATCTCGCTGGTGAATATCCCCGTGCGGGTCTTCCCCGCGACCGATTCGGCGGCGACAATCAGCTTCAACCAGCTTCATGGCGAATGCCAGACCCGCATTCAGCAGAAGCGCTGGTGCCCGAAATGCGAGCGCGAGGTACCCCTCGCCGAAGTCGTCAAAGGCTACGAGTTCGAAAAGGGGCGCTACGTCGTCATGGACGAAGAGGACATGGCCAAGGTGCGGCCCGAGTCGACCCGCGTGATCGATCTGGTGCAGTTCACACCCGTGGAGTCGATCGATCCTATCTATGTCGAGCGCCCCTACTATCTCGCGCCCGACGGTCAGATGGCGCAGGAGGCCTTCGCGGTCATGCGCGAGGGGATGAAAGGCAAGGCCGGCATCGGCAAACTCGCCCTCTACGGGCGCGAGTATCTCGTCGCGGTGCAGCCGAAGGACAAGGGGCTCGTCATGTACACGATGCGGCGCTCCAACGAAGTGCGCAGCATGGATGCGATCGACGAGCTGTCCGGTGTGCCCTCGAAGGTGAAGCCCGAGGAGATCAAGCTGGCCAAGCAGGTCATCTCCAACTTCGAAGGGGAGCTCGATCTCACCGAATACAAGGACGCGTATCAGGAAGAGCTGCAGCGGATCATCGACGCCAAGATCGCCGGCGAGGAGGTCGTCGCCAGCACGGAGGAAGCGCCGCCCAAGGTCGTCAATCTGATGGACGCGCTGCGGCAGTCGCTCGATCGCGTGAGCACCGGCAAGAAGAAGCCGGTCAAGGTCGAGACCGCCGCGCCGGAGAAAGCCAAGCCGGCGCCCGCCCGAAAACGCGCCCGCGGCTGAATCAGCGCGCGCCGAACTGCGTGAAGATCTGTTCGCGGACGAACTGCGGGGTGGTGCCGCTGCCGGCGCGAATCGTCAGGGTGATGGGATCCTTGCCGCCGACCTGGACCTTCCATCGATCGGGATGGGATTCCGACGACACGACTACTGGTGGATTGCCGGCACCCAGTTCGCGCAGCGCTGCGCGGGCGATTCGCTCGAGCTCCTGAACCTGCATCGGGTGCCGAGACTATAGCGCACCCCCGCGCGGCGGCCTAATCGAATAGAAAAGGCGGTCAACAGTCCGCCGTGCGAACTGTCAACCGCCTGACAAACGCCCGGATTACTGAATCGAGACGTTGGTGAACGTTGCGGTCGCGTTGCTGCCGGCAACGTGGCTCGAGACGGCGAGCCCGACCAACACAGTCTGGCCCATCGAGAACGTGTCGCTCGCGACCAGCGTCCACTTGACGCCATCCGCCGACTCGTAGCCCGAGATCGTGTTGCCGCTACGCACCAGCTTGACCCACCGAGGTGCCGTGTTCTGGCTGCCCGGCGTGCTGGTACTGATGCCGCCGTCGGCGACGCGCCGCTGGAACGGGACCCCTTTGGTCGCCGACGCCGCCACCAGCATGAACGCGTGCGGCGATGAGGGCGACTCCGACGCTCGAATCATCACGCCCGCCTTGGTCCAGGCATTGACATATTCGATCGACGCGACGCGCGCGACGATGGTGACGTCGCCGCTCAGCGTGCGGTATGCGTAGTGGAACGCATCGGCCGTGCCCCAGACATCGGCGCCGGCGCCGGTCACGGTGAACGTGCCGTTGCTGAACGTCGCATCGCCGGTGGCGCCGGTGATGCCGATATCGAGGTCCGCCCATCCACTCGGCAGCGCCGTCGATGCCGCCGCGGCGCTGACGGTCACGGTCACTGCGCTGGACGTCGCTTTCGCGCCGTCGTCATCGGTGGCGACGGCCGTCAACGAGTAGGTGCCGGCGGGCACGTTGCTCCACGTCATCTGATACGGCGCGGTCGTCACCGTGCCGAGCAGTGTGCTGCCGGCAAAGAACTCGACCTTCGACACCGCGCCGTCGCTGTCGTTCGCTGACGCGCCCAGGCTGATGGATGCCGGTGCTGTGTAGGTGGCCCCCGCAGCTGGGCTCGTCAGCGAAACCGTCGGCGGCACGTTCGCGGCGGGACCGGCCGCGATGACCGTCACGTTGTCGAACGTCGCCGTTGCCGTGGTGCCTGCGACGTGGCTCGACACGCCGAGGCCGATGAGGACAGTCGTCCCCATCGTGAATGTGTCGCTGCCGACCATCGTCCAGTTCGCCCCGTCGGCAGATTCGTAACCGGTAATGACGCTGCCCGTGCGCATCAACTTCACCCAGCGCGGCGCCGTGTTCTGGCTGCCAGGCGTGCTCACGCTGCTGTTGCCATCGAACGTGCGCCGCTGGAACGGCACGCCTTTCGTCGGTGAAGCGGCGACCAGCATGAAGGCCTGGGCCGCTGACGGCGACAGTGAGTTCCTGATCATCACGCCCGCCTTGGTCCAGGCGTTCACGTTCTGGATCGAGGTGACGCGGGCGACGATCGTGCCGTCGCCGGAGAGCGTGCGATAGGCGTAGTGGAGAGCGTCGGCCGTGCCCCAGACGTCAGCGCCGGCGCCGGTGACGGAGAACGTGCCGTTCGAGAACGTGGAGCCGCCGGTGGCGCCGGTTGCGCCAACGTCCGCCGCGCTCCAGCCGCTCGGCAGAGTTGAAGGCGGCGGCGGCGAATTGCTGACGGTGATTGACACCGGTGATGACGTCGACGTCATGTTGCCGTTGTCCGTGGCGACGGCCGTCAGCGAGTAGCTGCCGGCTGCGACGTTGCTCCAGGTGACGGAGTAAGGCGCCGTCGTGTCGGTCGCGATCAGCGTGCTGCCCGAGAAGAACTGCACCTGCGCGATCGTGCCGTCGGAATCGGACGCGGACGCGTTGATTGTGACGTTGGCGGGAGCGGTGTAGGTGGCGCCGTTCGCCGGACTGGTGATCGACACGGTCGGCGGCTGGTTGTTCGGAGCCGTGCCGCTGGTCGTGAAGCTCCACACCGGTGACGGGTCGAGAGGCGTGACGTGCGCCATCGTCTTCGAGACGATCTTCCAGTAGTACCGCGTGCCCGGCTGCAGCTGCGGCAGCGCATAGGTGCGGTAGTCGGTCGCCCACTGGCTCGGGCCAAGCCGGATGTCCTGCACGAGGAGCGGCGGGTTCGGGCTCGTCCCGAAATAGATGTCATAGAGGTGCGCCCACAGCCCGGCGTAGAACGAGAGCGCCGTGCCCGTGGTTGCGACGCCGGTGGCGCCGTTTGCCGGCAGGTTGTAGACGGGCGCGTCCGGCGGGAGCGGCACGAACGGCTTGGTTTCCTGGTACCCCGTGGAATTGTTCCACTTGCGCTCGAACTGCGCTTCCAGCCAGTTGAAAATCCACGGCTGGGTCGTGAACATGTTGTGCTCGCGCTGATAGTCGCTCGACGGCGACGTCCAGTTCGACGAACCGAAAATCGACATGCCGGAGCCGCGCAGGAGCACCGCCTTCTCGTGGTTGATCCCCTGATGGCCGTCCAGCCGCACCTTGACGCCGGCGTAGTACATCTTGTCGACGTTGTACGCGTCCCACAGGCGGCTCGGATTCCGGTATTCCTGTTCATCGGTGATCAGCCGAACCGGCACGCGGCGCTGCAGGGCGTCGAGCATCGCAAAGGTGTGCTGCTCGTCGGTGATGCGGAACATCAGCACATCGATCTGCTGCTGCTCGGCCGCATACGCGTCGAGTGCACGCGTGCGATAACTCTCGTCGGGCGGGAAATTCAACTGGGGATCGATCGGCGAGATGGGATAGCTGCGCAGCAGCGGACCTTCGATGTTCGCGTAATCACCGAACTCGGTGGTGCTGGTCCAGAGATCGTCGAATCTCGTCATGAAGCTGCGGACGATCGAGGGATCCTTGCTGAAGTAGATGATCTCGTCGGTGAAGTTCACCCAGGGGATGTCGGGCGCCATCTCGTACGGTGCGTAGTTGGCTCCGGCGAACTGCACCTGTCCCTGACCGGCAAAAATCGCGACCTTCCAATGCAGGATCCCGCTGGTGATCCGGTTGCGCATCGGGATGCCGGCGTTCGCGAGCTGATCGTTCTGGGCGTTGCAGGAGGTATGGGCGCCGCCACAGCGCGGATCCATCAGCAGCCGGATCTTGACGCCTCGATTCCACGCCCGGACGAGCTCGGTGGCGTAGAGGGAGTCCGTCATCATCCAGAAGCCCATGTCGATCTCGACGTTCTCCTGGCGGATGTACTGAAGGATGGGCTCGCGGCAGTCTTCGTAGGTCGGGTCGCAGAGGCGCTCCTGCGGTGCCAGGGTGGTCTGTGCGACCGCGGTCCTTTCGCCCAATCCAAAACAGAAGAGTCCAGCCAGCGCGGCCGTAAGAAGGTAAGGAATGCGTACGTTGTTCACAGCGGGGAATGATATTGCCAGCGCGATGCCAGCGAAACGGGCGGACGATCTTCCACATCAGCCATTTGCGTGGGAAGCGCCAACCCCACATGGGGTAACGGTCGTAACTCGTCCGCAGCCGTAAAAGCAGCCGTCGGCGAAATTGGGGTGGATGACGGGACTCGAACCCGCAGCGTCCGGAGCCACAGTCCGGTGCTCTACCTTTGAGCTACACCCACCGTTGTCGGTGAAGCTCTCTAGTCTAGCACGGCGTCAACTGGCAGCCGCGTCGCGTGCACGCTCGTCGTGCTCGCCCGATTCGCCTCGCAGGTCGACGAGGTGCCCGTTGTGCACACGGACCGATGTGCAGTGGACGTGCTCGGATTTTCCCCCCTTGGCGTCGTACATCAGTTTGTCGGCGCGCTGAATCAATTCCGCGGCAAGTTTCCGCGCGACGCCGCGCCGCTCCGAGACAGGACCGATACGGAGGCAGACGACGCCGACGTCCACGTTGACCGGACGCGTTTCCAGGCGCTTTTCCTCGCGGGACCAGTCGTGAGATTCCACCGCGCTCTTGAATCGCGTGGCAATTTCCACCGCCTGCCCGCATCCCGGCAGGTCGGGGATGAGGAAGCAGAACTCGTCCCCCCCGAAGCGCGCGTGCAGATCGCGCCCCTCGCCACGCTCCACCGCGAGAAAGTCCTGAGAGCGAATCTGGTCGGCGAGAATGCGGGCCACCCCCTCGATAATCTTGTCCCCGACAGCGTGCCCGAGATTGTCGTTGTACCACTTGAAGCTGTTGATATCGACGACGCCGACGCCGCACCAGCGGACGCGCTGCTCGACGGCCAGATACGATTCGACCCGCTCCATGAACCAGTCGAAGTTGAGCAACTTGGTCTTGGGATCGCGGTGGGACTTGTCGGTGAGCTCCGCGACGACGTCCTCGAAGTAGCGGGCGATGTTGCTCACCGTCACGTCCTTTTCGGTGAGCTGATGCTGCAGCCGCTCCATTTTGGCGGCAAAACCCTCGGACAGCGCTCGAATCGCGTCGCGTTTCGATTCCTCGACCAGCTGGCGCTGGCGCGCCACCACGTCTTCGATGCGCTGCAGCAGTTCGGATGCGTGGGCCGGGTCCAGGTTGAGCTGGTCCATGACCCAGTCCCGGAGCTCCGCAGTCGTGCGCTCGTTGGATTGACGGACGGAGCTCATGTTCCCAAGGCAACCACATCAAGGCGTGTGCCGCACCAATCGACCGATCTATCGAGCAAAACGAGAACCACGCTACTGAAATGCGGAAAAACTTTCACGAGTCGAGTGCGCGCCGAATCGCTAGATCGAACCCGGAAGGGTAGGGTGACACGGCCGAGCTTGTAGGTCTGCGATTTGCATGGCCCGGAATATAGGTTTGGTGTGCCCACGTGACTGACCCTGATTACACGAACGGCCCTGATGGTCGGACGATCGCGACACTTGCGCTTCAACACGAGCACGATTTGATCCTGCTCCGGCGGCAGCTGCGACGCGTCGGCGACGACCTGAATTTTGATAACCGCGACATCGCACGGCTCTCGGCGGCGGCCTACGAAGCGGCCCGCTATCTGTTCAGCGCGCGGCAGGCTGCGGCCGCCGAGATTCGTCTTTCACACGATGGCAGCCGTCCCGCTCTACGCGTCGTCGTGTCCGCACGCATCGAGGATCAGGAGGTCCGCCTCGAGACGCTTCGGCGGCTCGAACGCATCTCCCGCTCGCTCGATGCGCTGGTCAATCGGGTGACGGCCCAGCAAACGGCGGACGGGGTATCCATTGCCCTGATCGCGTTCCCCGCGGGGGGCCCGGCGACGCGTGCCGACGCAATTGGCTTGCCGCAGACTGACGCCGCCGAACCTTGCCCGGAAGCGCAGATGCGCGAGCAGTTCGAGCACGCGCAGCAGGCGATGCGCGACATGCAGGTCGAGCTGCAGGAAACCAATCGCGGTGTCGTGGCCGTCTACGCCGAGCTCGAAGACCAGACCGAGCGCGTGCGCCAGGCCGAAGACCGCTTGCGCATGCTGCTCGACGGCGTGCACGACTACGCCATCTGCATGCTGGCACCGGACGGCGAGATCGTCAGCTGGAACGCCGGCGGCGAACGCATCTTCGGCTTCTCTGCCGACGAAATCATCGGCCGCAACTATGGGTGCTTGTTCCCGCCCGCGGAACGCGAGGACGGCCTTCCCGACGAGCACCTGCAGGCGGCGCTCGCCGACGGCCGACACGAGATCGAAGGCCTTCGCGTCCGCCGCGGAGGGTCGGTCTTCGATGCGAGCGTCGTGCTCACGCCGATGCGCAAGCCGTCGGGGCAGCATCGCGGCTTCTCGCTGGTCATTCGCGACATCACGGAGCGCAAACGGCTCGAACACGACTTGCGGCGGCGCGCCGAGGATCTCGACGCCGCCAATCGCGCCAAGGAAGATTTCCTTGCGACGCTCTCCCACGAGCTGCGGACGCCGCTCAACGCCATGCTCGGATGGACCCGGCTCGCGCGCATGGGCAGGCTGGACGGCCCGGCGATGCAGCGCGCGCTGGAAACGATCGAGCGCAACGCGCATCTTCAGGAACAACTGATCGCCGACATCCTCGACGTGTCGCGCATCGTCACCGGCAAGCTGCGCCTCAATCTGCATCCGATCGACGTCGGTCCTGTCCTCGCGGCTGCCGTCGATGCGGTCCGGCCGACGGCCGAAGCCAAGGGGGTGTCGCTGGAGGTGCAGACCGAGCCGGCCGGCACGGTGCTCGGCGACCGCGACCGCCTTCAGCAGGTGTTCTGGAACCTGCTGTCGAACGCCGTCAAGTTCACGCCCAGAGGCGGCAGGATCACCGTGTCGTCCGGTCGCGTCGGCGCGAACGCGACGATCAAGGTCAGCGACACCGGCGAAGGCATGGCGCCGGAACTGCTGCCCTATGTATTCGATCGCTTCCGGCAGGGAGACGCGTCGGTGACGCGCCCGCACGGAGGGCTCGGTCTGGGACTTTCCCTCGTCCGGCACATCATCGAGCTGCATGGCGGACAGGTGCAGGCGTGGAGCGAAGGCGCGGGCCGGGGCTCGTCGTTCGCGGTGCAACTGCCCGTACGCGCCGTTCAGAACGTCGAGGACGCCCGTCCCGACATCGGGTCTCCGCTCGCCGGCCTCAAGATCCTCGTCGTCGACGACGAGGCGGACGCGCGGGAAGTCGTCTCGACGGCGCTCGCGCAATGCGGCGCACGCACGGCGGCAGTCGCGTCGGCGCGGGAGGCGATTCAGCTTCTCGCGGACTTCCAGCCCGACGTCGTCGTCAGCGATATCGCGATGCCCGGGGAAGATGGCTATACGCTGGTCCGCAGGATACGCAGCCTGACGTCGGAGGTCGCCGGCGTTCCTGTCGTCGCGCTCACCGCATTCACGCAGCCGGAGGATCGCCGGCGGGCGATTCGCGCCGGCTTCAAACACTTCGTGCCCAAGCCGGTCGAGCTCGACGAGCTCGCCGCTGTCGTCCGCAGGGTGGCGGATCGCCGATGAGAGAAAGACCTACGATCCTGCTGGTCGATGATGATGTCGACACGCGCGAGATGTACGCGTGGTCGC
>JBKPSE010000604.1:0-5963 GCA_046765855.1 Acidobacteriota bacterium
GGGCTCGGCGCTGCGTGCGCAGCGTCGCGGTTGAGGCTAGTATCGGCGCATGAAGCGCCTGCTTGCTCTCGTCCTGTCCGTTGTCGCCCTGCCGTCCGTCACCGTCGCCCAAGGTGGCCCGCGCCTCGTCGTACTCAACAAGCAGGACGCGACGCTCGTCACGGTCGACCCGGCAGACGGGAAGGTGCTCGGTCGCGTGGCGACAGGTGAGGCGCCGCATGAAGTCGCACTGTCGGCGGATGGCAAGACGGCGTTCGTCAGCAACTACGGCGCGCAGACACCGGGCAACAGCATCTCCGTGATTGATCTCGCGGCGATGAAGGAGCTGCGCCGTGTCGACGTCACTCCGCTCGGACGGCCGCACGGCGTATTCGTTGCCGACGGAAAGCTGTATTACACCGCCGAAGTGAACCGCATCGTCGCGCGCCTCGATCCCGCGACATATCGAACCGACTGGCTCTTCGGCACCGGCCAGACCGGCACCCACATGGTGTGGGTCGCGCCCGATGCCACCCGCATGTATACCTGCAACATCGGCGGGGACAGCATCTCACTGCTCGAGCGCGCGCAGAACGGCATCTGGAACTCGACGGCGATCCCTGTCGGCAAGGGACCGGAGGGATTCGACCTGACACCGGACGGGCGCGAGCTGTGGGCGGCGCACTCGCGCGACGGCGCGGTGTCGATCATCGATCTCGCGCAAAAGAAGGTCACCGGCACGATCGATCTGCAGACGAAGAGATCGAACCGGCTGAAGTTCACACCGGACGGGAAGCTGGCGCTGGTGTCGGATCTCGATGCCGGCGAAGTGCTCGTGATCGACGTGCCCACGCGAAAAGTGACGAAGAAGGTTCCGCTCGGGCGGATGGTGGAAGGAATCCTGATCGAGCCCGGCGGCGCGCGGGCCTACGTCGCGGTGAATGGCGACAACTACGTCGCCGTGATCGATCTGAAGACGCTGAACGTCACCGATCGGATTGAGACCGGTCGCGGTCCGGACGGGATGGGGTGGATTAAGTAGTTGGCAGTTGGCAGTTAGCAGTTGGCAGATGCTGTTGGCAGATGCAGGTGGCAGTCAGCAGCGCGTGGAAGGCGTGAGAACCGGGCTTACGGCCGGCTAAGACTGAAGCTGTGCCACGGCGACCAGCGCGGCTCGCAGCACATCGTCGCCGATGCGATAACCGTGAGCGATGACGCCGACGACGCGGCCGTCGGCGGCGGGATCATCGGTCGCAACGGTTGTGACCGCCTCGTGCAGTAGCGGATCGAAGACCGCGCCTTCGCTCTCGATGCGCTTCACGCCGAAGCCTTCGAGCTTCGACAGGAACTGCTGCCGCACCAGCTCGACGCCTTGGAGCAGCGCGTCGTCCGCCTGCTCGCCGGCCGGCCGCGCCGAGCGAACTCGATGGGCCGCGTCGATGGCGCGATCGAGGTTGTCGACAACCTCGAGCAGGCTCGCGAGAACGTCGCGGCGGCTTCGTTCCGCGTCCTTCGCCAGTTCCTTGCGCATCCGCGCGCGCGCGTCGTCGAATTCATGTGATGCCTGGCGGTACTTGGCGAGATATTCCTGCGCCTGTTTTTCGGCGTCGGCGAGCTTCCGTTCCAGCTCCTCGACGTAGGAAGGCTTGAGCGACGCCGGCGCGCCGGCGTCGCCGTCTTCTCCGCGCGCCCACCAGCGCCGGTCGACCACCTTGACCGGAATGTCGTACTCGTCAGGCATGGATGTGGAGATGTGAAACTTACGTCTGATAGGCGAAGCTGAGCGCGTCGTTCTCCATGCCGATCGTCACGGTTCCGCCGCTTTCCAACTTGCCGAACAGGATCTCGTCCGTGAGCCGATCGCGCACTTCGGTCTGGATAACGCGCGCGAGCGGCCGCGCGCCGAAAACGGGATCGTAGCCCTTCTTCGCCAGGTACTTGCGCGCATCCGGCAGCAGCGTGATCGCGATACGCCGCTCCGCCAGCTGCTCTTCGAGCTGGATGATGAACTTGTCGACGATCGTCTCCATCACGTCTGCCGAGAGCGGCTGGAAATTGACGATGGCGTCGAGGCGATTGCGGAACTCCGGGCTGAAGACACGCTCGATCGCCGACTTCGACCGCGCCTGCGCGGCGCGCTGGCGTTGATCCAGCCCGCCGGCCGGAGGCGCTGTCGCGAACCCCATGCTGGCCGCGCTCATCTCGCGCGAGCCCGCGTTCGACGTCATGATCAGCACGACCTGGCGGAAGTCCGCCTTGCGGCCGTTGTTGTCGGTCAGCGTCGCGTGATCCATGACCTGCAGCAGAATGTTATAGATGTCCGGATGCGCCTTCTCGATTTCGTCGAGCAGGACCACGCTGTACGGATGGGTGCGGACGGCGTCCACGAGCAGGCCGCCCTGCTCGAAACCGACGTATCCGGGCGGTGCGCCGATCAGCCGCGCAACCGCGTGCTTCTCCATGTACTCGCTCATGTCGTAGCGCTGGAACTCGTTGCCGAGATGCAGCGCCAGCTGCTTGGCGAGCTCGGTCTTGCCGACGCCCGTCGGGCCGGTGAACAGGAAAGCTCCGGCGGGACGTTCCGGCTGGCCGAGGCCCGCACGGGATCGCTTGATCGCACGCGCGACCAGTCTGACCGCTTCTTCCTGGCCGAAGACGACGCGGCCGAGCGACTCCTCGAGCGTGCGCAGCCGATCGCGATCCGATGCGGATGCCTGCTTGGCCGGAATCCGAGCAATGCGCGCGACGACTTCCTCGATCTGCGGCACGCCGACGTCGATTACCGGATCGGCGATCTGCTTGCCGCCCGCTTCCGCCGAAGCGGCCGACCCCTTCGCCGACGTCCCTTCGCGCACGCGGCCGGATGCTTCTGCGCCCTCGACCGCCGGGACCGCCGCGCTGCTCTGCCCCGCCGCCGCGAGCCGCGCTTTCGCGCCGGCCTCGTCGAGGACGTCGATCGCGCTGTCCGGCAGCCGGTAATCGCGCATGTGCCGTGACGCCAGTTTCGCCGCCGCCTCGAGCGCATCATCCGAGTACTTGACGCGGTGATGCGATTCGTAACGGGAGCGCAAGCCCTGGAGAATGCGTACGGTCTCGGGAATCGACGGCTCGTCGATGGTGACTTTCTGCAGCCGCCGTGCGAGCGCGCGATCCTTTTCGATGTGCTTGAACTCTTCGTGCGTCGTCGAACCGACGACTCGCAGCTGACCAGCCGTCAGAATCGGCTTGATCAGCGTCGCGAGATCCATCGTCCCGCCGGTGGTTGCGCCGGCGCCGACGGTCGAATGGATTTCATCGATGAACAGGATGGGCAGCGTGCGCTTGCTGAGCGCGGTGATCACCGCCTTGAACCGCTCCTCGAAGTCGCCGCGAAAACGGGTGCCGGCGAGAAGCGCGGCCGAGTCGAGCGCGAAGACCTCCGCGCCGCGGAGAACGTCGGGCACGTCGTCCTGCAGCAGGCGGGTCGCGAGACCTTCGGCGAGCGCGGTTTTGCCGACGCCCGCGTCCCCCACGAATACCGGGTTGTTCTTGCGCCGCCGGCAGAGGATTTCGAGCGTGCGCTGCAACTCGCCGGTGCGGCCGATCAACGGGTCGAGCTGGCCCTCGCGCGCGCGTTCGGTGAGATTCAACGCGTAGGCGCCGAGCGGGTCGCGCGCCGTGCCGCCGCCCCGCTCGCCGATCCCGGCGTCGGCATCACCCTGTGCCGCTTCCGCGTCGCTGCCGCTCGTCGTCGGCGGAACCTTGCTGATGCCGTGCGTGATGTACTCGAGGATGTCGAGCCGCGACACCCCCTGGTTGGCGAGCAGCTGCGCCGCGTACGACTTGGACTGCTGCAGCGTGGCCGCGAGCACATCGCCCGACTGCACTTCCTGCCGGCCGGCGCTCTGCACGTGCAGGACCGCCGTCTGCAGCACGCGGCGGAACGCCATCGTCTGTTCGGGCTCCTTCTGCTGGCCGCGCGAGAATTGCTCGATGTGTTCGTCGAGATACTTGTCGAGGTCGCGCCGCAGCTGCGGCAGATCCGCGCCGCAGGCGGACAGGATGCGTTCGCCGTCCGGATCGTGCGCGAGCGCGTAGAGCAGGTGCTCCAGCGTCAGGTGCGTGTGGCGCCGCGCCGCGGCCTCGCGATAGGCCACGGTGAGGATGACTTCCAGCGATGGGCTAAACACGTTCTTTCGTGTCCTTCGCTTCCTTCGTGCCCTGCTTACTCGGGCTCCATTGCCGCACGCAGCGGAAAGCCGTTGCTGCGCGCGAGGTCGACCACAGTGGCCACCTTCGTTTCCGCCACTTCGTAAGGATAGACGCCGCAGAGCCCCTGTCCCTGTGTGTGGACGGCCATCATGATCCGATACGCTTCCGCCGGCGCCTTGTTGAACACGGTTTCCAGGATCTCGACGACGAAATCCATCGTCGTGTAATCGTCGTTGAGCAGCAGCACCTTGAACAGTTCAGGCTTCTTGGTTTCCTGCCTGGTCCGTTCGAGAACTTCGCCGCCGGTCTGGCGCTCCGTGCCTGACATACCGTCGTCTTTTTATTTTACGTGCTATTCTGGGATCACCGTCGCCGCACGCGTGACGACGCCAAAAAAAGGCTCAAAGTGACCGTAGCCGCCGCCCATATCGGCCTGGTGGCCTCGTTCGTAACTGGTCACGGCCGGGAGGTGCATGCATGGCAAACACTATCGGGGGCAGTCGCTGAACTGCCCGCGTAGACCGAAGACGGCCGGCGCTCATGCCGGCCGTTTTCATTTATAGAATTGACTGCGTGCCCGTTCTTGCTGCCGGACTCGATTTCGTCGATCTGAACTTCCTCGGCCGTTCCCAGATCATCGCCACCGCGATCCTGCACGGCGCCTCGGGCGTCGCACTGATCGATCCCGGACCGACGTCGACGCTCGCGAATCTCACGACCGAGCTGACGCGCAAGGGGATCCGCTTCGAAGACGTGCGGCAGATTCTGCTCACGCACATCCATCTCGATCACGCCGGCGCGACCGGTTCGATCGTCGAGAAATTCCCGCACATCGAAGTCACCGTGCACGGCCGCGGCGCGCCGCACATGATCAATCCCGAGAGACTGATCTCGAGCGCCGGCCGGCTGTACGGCCAGGACATGGATCGCCTCTGGGGTGACGTGAAGCCCGTCCCCGCCGATCGTTTGAAGGCCGTCGAGGGAGGCGAAACGCTGACCGTCGCAGGCCGCGACGTACGGGTCGCCTATACACCGGGACACGCGTCGCACCATGTCTCGTACTTCGACGTCGACTCGCGCGTCGCGTTCGTGGGGGACACGGCCGGCATTCGCAGGGGATCGGGGAGCTACGTGATGCCGCCGACTCCGCCGCCGGACATCGATCTCGAGGCCTGGAACGAGAGCGGGACGCGGATCCTCGCCTGGGATCCGGACACGCTGTTCGTCACGCATTTCGGTCCGTTCCAGGGCGCCCGGCAGCATCTGCAGGGCATGTTCGAGAACCTTGCCGAGTGGAGCCGGACCGTGCGGCGGCTGCTGGCCGACGCGACGCTCACCGATGAAGAGCGTGAGCAGCGCTTCGTCGACGACACGTTCGCCGACATGAGGCGTCGCGTCGGCGACGGCGAAGCCGAAGACTATACGCGCGCGGGCGGTCTCCGCTATTCATGGGCTGGCTTGTCGCGCTACTGGCGCAAGCGGCCGTAGGCACGCGTTCTGACATGTCGACTGCGGAGGTTTTATGCGCAGTCGAGTACTGCCGTTCCTGCTGGTTGCGCTCTTCAGCAGCCGCGCGTTCGCGCAGGCGACGTGGCAACCCGCGGCGCCGCCGCTAGTTACTGCTGAAAACACGACCTGGTTCCAGTCGGGCGAACCAATCCTGTGGAATGGCGATTACTACTATCCAGCCGGCGCGCTGCAGGGATTCAACCAGTACCAGATGGTACGTTCGGGTTCGTTTAGAGGCATTCCTCTCTACACCGACGCGACGCTCGAGCCCTACAGTATCGTGT
>JBKPSE010000605.1:0-3164 GCA_046765855.1 Acidobacteriota bacterium
TAGGTACCGTCCGGATTGCCCGGCGCGAGTCCGAGCTCCTTGAAGCGCATCTGCAGATAGCCGACGGTGATCTCCTCGCCGACGGTTCCGGGCGCACGGCCCTGGAACTTGTCCGAGGACATCTTCTTCGTAGTATCGAGAATCGCGGCGCCGTCGATCTTGGGCAGGGCCGACAGCGGAACGGCGGGCGGCGGCAGCGAGGCCGATGTGGTCTGTCCGGCCGACGGTGTTGCGGTGGCGGCCGGCTGGGCCAGAGTCGACGACTGCTGCAGCGCCAGACCGCGATTGCAGGCGGCGGCCGCCGCCCGCATCAGCATCAGCGTGAAGCGAGAGAGAATGGACATCCCCGCATTGTATGGCAGCGCCACGCCACCCGCGCGGGCGCGTCGCGCTCGAGCGCGCGCTCTCGAAACTTGGTCTTGCCTCGCGAACCGAGGCGCAGCGCCTGATTCGCTCTGGCGCGGTGACCGTGAACGGCAAGGTTGCAACCGAGCCGCTGGCGGC
The DNA here is from genome assembly GCA_046765855.1 of Acidobacteriota bacterium. Taxonomy (GTDB): domain Bacteria; phylum Acidobacteriota; class Vicinamibacteria; order Vicinamibacterales; family 2-12-FULL-66-21; genus JAICSD01. The sequence goes on from JBKPSE010000605.1 coordinate 505, forward strand.
CGTGTCACCCGAACGGGACGAAATTCGGATCGGCGCGCGCGCTGCCGAGCCGCGCGTCTGGCGCACCATCGCCTTTCATAAACCGCGCGGATGTGTCACCACGCGGCGCGACCCGCAAGGCCGTCCCACGGTCTTCGATCTGTTGGGCGAGCAAGGCCAGGGTCTGATTGCCGTCGGACGGCTGGATCTCGCAACGAGCGGCCTGCTCCTGCTGACCACCGACACGCAGCTCGCCGAGCGTCTGACCAATCCGGCCAACGCCGTCGTCCGGCGCTACGTCGTCACAGTACGCGGCGAGGTCGGCGACGAGGACTGCGCGGACCTCGAGCGGGGCCGCGAAGGCATGCGCGCAGCGTCGGTGAAGATCAGGAAGCGATCGCGGCGCGAGACCCATTTGATCGTCGAGCTCACCGAAGGAAAGAACCGCGAGGTCCGCCGCCTGTTTGCCTCCATCGGGCATGAGGTCACGCGCCTGCTGCGGGTCGCTTACGGACCGATCGAGTTGGGGACGCTGCCGCCCGGCAGATGGCGAGAGGTCAGCGCCGCCGAGTTTTCTCGTTGCTGAATGGCCGTTCCGTGTCGCCGACCCGCAGCCATCGATATCCGTACGGCTCGAGCTCCATCGAGTGGGCGCCGCGCTGATCGGGCTCGGATCGCTCCTGCGACAACAGATTGATGAGCGGACACGGCGGGTGGCCGTCGACGCGCACTCTTACTCTCGTCGGCCGATCCTTGAAGTTGTGCAGGACGAGCGTGCAGCGGTCCTTCCAGTTGTACTGAATACCGAGCACGTGCTGCGGCAGCCGCGGCAGCAGCTGCCACGATCCCCAGCCGATCTCCGGACATTCCTTGCGCGTGCGGATGATGCGCTCCATCCAGTTGAGCAGCGAGTTCGAGTCGCGCCGCTGATCGGCGACGTTCACCCGCTTGTAGCCGAACACGTCGTCGTTGATGACCGGCCGGATCGGCCGCCGCGCGGTCGTGAAGCCGCCGTGCGGCAGCGCCGACCATTGCATGGGCGTCCGCACCGGATATCGTTCCGGCAGATCGAGGTTGTCTCCCATGCCGATCTCGTCGCCGTAGCGGATCACCGGCGTGCCCGGCAGCGTGAACAACACGCTGTTGGCGAGCTCGATGCGACGGCGATCGTTGCCGAGCATCGGCGCGAGCCGGCGGCGAATGCCGCGGTTGTAGAGGAGCATGTGCTTTTTGGGAGCGAAGGCATCGAACACGCGCTGCCGCTGCGTGTCCGTGAGCCGCCCGAGATCCAGTTCGTCGTGCGCGCGCAGAAACACGCCCCATTGCGCCGCGTGCGGACGCTCGTAGGTATCGAGCAGCGCCTTTCGCAGCGGGTCGGCGTCACCGGTGGCCAGCGTGTAGAAGATGCGCTGATTGACCCAGAAGTTCAGCATCATCTGCAGCCGATCGCCGCCGTCGCCGAAGTACTGCATCGACTGGTGCGGCGGCACGTTGGCCTCCGCCAGCATGATCGCGTCGCGTCGTCTCCACTGAAGGAAGTCGCGCATCTCGTGCAGCAGCTCGTAGTCGCGCATCGGGCGGACGTCGGCTCCCTTGCGTTCGATCAGGAACGGCACCGCGTCCATGCGGAACCCCGAGACGCCGAGCTGCAGCCAGAAGCCCATGATGCGTGTGATCTCTTCCTTCACCGCCACGTTGTGCGTGTTGAGATCGGGCTGAAACTCGTAGAAGCGATGGAAGTAGTACTCGCCGGCGACCGGATCGTGCGTCCATGTCGACTTCTGCACGCCGGGGAAGACCATCCCCTTGTTCCAGTTGCGCGGCCGTTTCTTCGACCACACGAAGTACTGGCGATAGAGCGAGTTCGGATCGCGCCGCGCCGCCTTGAACCAGGGATGTTGATCCGACGTGTGATTGACCACGAGATCGACGATCACGCGGATGCCCAGCTGGTTCGCGTGATTCATGAACTCGACGACGTCGCCGAAGGTTCCGACGCGCGGATGGACGCCGTAGTAATCCGACACGTCATACCCGTCATCCTTGTTGGGCGAGCCGTAGAAGGGCATCAGCCAGATGCAGGTGACCCCGAGCCCGGCAAGATATTCCAGCTTGTCGGTGAGTCCGATGAAATCGCCGCAGCCGTCGCCGTTCGAGTCGATGAAGGTCTCGACGTTGAGGCAGTAGATGACGGCGTTCTTGTACCAGAGATCGTGAATCACGCCGCGGCTTCAGCAAGCTCTGTTCCGCGGCGGCGCCGGCGCTGGGGCGCTGGGGTGCAGACGTGCTGTGGTGCGGTGCTGCGGTGCTGGCGTGCTGGGGTGCTCGTGCTGGGGTGCAGCGCGAGGCGGAGATGCACAGCACTCCAGCACTAGCCGCAGCACTCCAGCACCAGCACCTCAGCGCCGCTGCACCCCAGCACCCCCAGCACCGACACTTGACACATATCAACACAGGTATACAATGGCATGCCTATGACCGACAGGACGACGACGGTCGACCTCCTCCAGGGCACGCTGGCGACGCTCATCCTCAAGTCCCTCAGCTGGGGGCCGATGCACGGCTACGGCATCGCGCGGTGGATCGAGCAGATCTCGGACGACGAGCTGCCAATCGAGGAGGGATCGCTCTATCCGGCGCTCCACAGACTGCAGGCGCGCGGCCTCGTCACGTCTCAATGG
>JBKPSE010000606.1:0-8074 GCA_046765855.1 Acidobacteriota bacterium
AGGCAATCTATCGTTCGGCCCGTTCAGGAAGAGGGGAGAGACCATGACGATTGGCGATTGGCGAATGAAGATTGGCGATTGGGGATTGAAGATTGGCGATTGGCGAATGACGATTGGCGATTGGCGAATGACGATTGACGATTGGCGATTGGCGATTGGCAATCGGCGATTGAAGATGGTCGGATGGCCGGTTGCGGCGGTGCTGTTCATGGCGGCGGGCGCGGCGCTGCAGGGAGCGGCGGTGCGGCAGCAGAGCGCGGCCGGCGGCATCTTTGTCGAGCATGACGCGGAAGTCGCGAAACAGGAGCCGGGCACGCACAATGGCGGCGGACAAACGATCGGCTACTCGTTCTTCAGCAAGGTCCCCAACATGAAGCTCGTCTTCCGCAAGCGCGCGCTGAAGCCTGGCTCGGGGATCGGACTGCACACGCAGAAGGAAGACGAGATCTATTACGTGATCAGCGGCACTGGCGTCATGACGCTCGATGGCAAGACTGTGGACATCACGCCCGGGACCGCGGTGCTGACCCGTACGGGCAGTTCGCACAGCTTGAAGCAGACGGGCAGCGAGGATCTCGTCATCCTGATTAATTACGAAATCGAGCCGAAGAAATAGCAGCTGCGTCCGCGAGATCGCAGCTACGACGGCAACACCTTGGAGGTCCATGCGGGTTCTTCTCGTGCTCCTCTTGCTCGGCCAGTGGCCGCAGTTTCGCGGCCCCGACGGCAATGGTGTCTCGCGCGCCACAGGACTGCCAATCACGTGGAGCGAGACCGAGAACGTCCGCTGGAAGACGGCGATTCACGGCCGCGCCTGGTCGTCGCCAGTCGTTCTCGGCGAGCAGATCTGGATGACGACGGCGACGCCGGACGGAAAAGAGTTGTTCGCCGTGGCAGTGGCGAAGGCGACCGGCAGGATCGTTTTTGATCTCAAGCTCTTCGACGTCGCCCAGCCGCAATTCGCGCACTCGTTCAACACCTATGCGTCCCCGACGCCGGTGATCGAGCCGGGACGCGTCTACGTCACGTTCGGTTCGCCGGGAACCGCGGCGCTCGACACGGCGACAGGCAAGGTGCTGTGGACGCGGCGCGATCTCGAGTGCAATCACTTTCGCGGCGCCGGGTCGTCGCCGATTCTGTTCGGCGACCTGCTGATCATGCATTTCGACGGGAGCGACGTGCAATACGTCGTCGCGCTCGACAAACGGACGGGCAGGACGGTGTGGAAGACGAACCGTTCGATCGATTTTCAGGATCTGCAGCCGAACGGCAAGCCGAAGGCGGACGGCGATTTCCGGAAGGCCTTCGCCACGCCCGAAGTCGTCATGTGGCAGGGAAAACCGGTGCTGATCAGTCTCGGCTCGCAGGCCGCCTATGGCTACGATCCGAGCACCGGCAAGGAACTGTGGCGCATCGAGGAGCGCGCGCAGTACTCATCCAGCGTGCGCCCGGTCTCCGGCAACGGTCTCATCTTTTATACCACCGGCTTCAACACCGGACAGGTGTATGCGATTCGCGCCGACGGCACGGTTGTGTGGAAGGCGGCGCGCGGCGCGCCCAACAAGCCGTCGCTGCTCCTTGCTGACGGGCTGTTGTTCATGGTCAACGACACCGGCATCGTCACCTGTCTCGACGCGGCGACGGGCGCTGAAGTGTGGCGATCGCGCATCCCGGACAGCTATTCCGCGTCGCCGGTTTATGCCGACGGCCGCATCTACTTCTTCAGTGAAGATGGCAGATCGACGGTCATCGAGGCGGGCCGCCAATTCAAAGTAGTGGGGGAAAGCTCGCTGGACGACGGCTTCATGGCCTCGGCGGCGATCGATGGCCGCGCCTTGTTCCTCCGCACCAGGACCCACTTGTACCGGATCGAGAACCGGTAGCGTCGGTTGCCGCCGGCGATCGCGGCTACGCCGCGTGCGGGGAAAACAACGCGGCGATCAGATCGTCGTCGGAATACCGCTGGAACGCGTTGGCGGGTACCTCGCCAAGCCGCGCGAGATCGTCCCCTTCGATATCCACATGCAGCATCTTGCGCTGCGGATCGAGGCGGGCCGGCGACGCCGGCACGAGATGGTGGTGTGTCGTCAGCCAGTTGCGCGAGCGGACGACGAAATAGCGCGCGCGTCGTTTGATCGGATCGATGACCATGCCCTCGAGCGTGCCGACGCGTTGGTCGCTGGGACCGACGAGAGCCATGCCGGAGAGCGGCCCGACCGGGGTATCGACGTGCTCGGCTGCAATGTAGCGAAGGCGGGAATCCACGTGCTCCATGCTCGATTCGCAGCAATCGGCGCGCCAGCGGCGCCGGTGTCCTGTTTGACGTAAGCCGCGCGAATAGCGCTGCTCCCTCGAGATTCGACTACCCGCTGCGTAACAACTACATGAACGCTGCTGAGTTCTTCGCGACTCGACGCCGGTGTATCCGGTCGCAGCTTCCTCGACAATAAGAAATGGACCCGCTCACGGTGCGCTGTGGTGCCGCCAATTACCACTTGTCGGGTGCGCAAGGTGTGACCGATACAATGATGCGCGCATGACCACGACAGACCTCGTCGACCGGCTGGCGGAGCACAGGACGCTGGGGGCGGCGCCTCGCGACGAGCTGAGATGGCTGGCCTCGCACGCATCACTTCAACAGCTCGACGTCGGCGAGCCGTTGAGTACGAGGGGCGCGAGAGTGGAGGGTTTGTATGTCGTGCTGTCCGGGCGGGTGGTAATCCGTGTCGATCGCGGTGCCGGACCGAACAAGGTGATGGAATGGCGAGCAGGCGACGTCACCGGCGTACTCCCCTACTCCCGTCTGGGCAACCCGCCGGGGGATGCGATCGCAGAGGAACCTACGACCGTGCTGGCTCTTCACCGGGATCTGCTTCCCGCACTGATCCGGGAATGTCACGAGATCACATCAATCCTCGTGCACACGATGCTCGATCGTGCCCGCGTCTTCACGTCGAGCGAGCTGCACGACGAGAAGATGATCTCCCTCGGTAAATTGTCAGCCGGGCTGGCGCACGAACTGAACAACCCGGCTTCGGCGATCGAACGCAGCGCTGCACTCCTGGAAGATCGGCTCGATGATGCCGAGGAGGCGGCGCGCGCGCTCCGCACCTTCAGCCTGACCGATGCGCAACTCGCCGCGATCGAGGCCATGCGCGAGTTCTGTCTTGCCAAGCGCGCGCAGGGCGTGCGATCACCCATCGAGCAGGCGGAACGGGAGGCGGCGATTGCCGACTGGCTCGCCGCTCACGGCCTCGATGCCGCCATAGCAGAAGTGCTGTCCGAAACAACCGTGACGTTGGAGGCGCTCGACGTTCTGGCCGGCTCGGTCGATGGCCCGGCGTTAAACGTCGCCTTGCGGGCGGCTGCGGCCGGATGCTCGGTTCGCATCCTCGCATCGGAGATTCAGGAGGCCGCGATTCGCATTTCGGGGCTGGTCGTCGCGATCAAAGGCTTCACGCACATGGATCAGGCGGTGGTCGCCGAGCCCGTGGATCTGGTTCAAGGGCTGGACAACACGGTCGCCGTGCTGCGATCGAAAGCGCGCGCCAAATCGGTCGCCGTAGTCGTTGACGTGGAGCGCGGCATGCCGCGCGTCCGCGGTTTCATCGGCGAGCTCAACCAGATTTGGGCGAATCTGATCGACAACGCGCTCGATGCCGTCGCGGACGGCGGCCGCATCGAGATCACGGCGAGGCGTGAGCCTCAGCGCGCGGTGGTGCGCATCGTCGACAACGGAAGCGGCATCCCTGAATCCATCCGCGAGCGCATTTTCGATCCGTTCTTCACGACCAAGCCGATGGGGCGCGGCACCGGACTGGGTCTCGACATCGTCCGGCGTCTGGTTCGCCACAACGACGGGGAAATCTCCGTCGAATCCCAGCCTGGCCGCACGGAGTTCCGCGTCGCTCTGCCGCTTGCCGAAACCGGCGCCGAAGGACGGTCGTGAACACGCCCGTCATCCTCGTCGTGGACGACGACCCGCAGGTGCTCGCCGCGGTGCGTCGAGACCTCCGCTCGCGATATCGGGAGCACTACACGATTGTGAGCGCGGTCTCGGGGCCTGAGGCACTGGCGACGGCCCGCGAGTTGAAAAGCCGCGGGGATTCGCTGGCGATGGTGATCAGCGATCAGCGCATGCCGGGCATGCTCGGAGTCGAGCTGCTCGCAAAGTCACGCGAGCTGTACCCTCTGGCGCGGCGCGTCCTGCTCACCGCCTACTCGGACATCGACGCGGCGGTGAAGGCGATCAACGAAGCGCATCTCGATCACTACCTGGCGAAGCCGTGGGATCCGCCGGAGGAGCGTCTCTTTCCGGTGATCGACGATCTGCTGGACGCCTGGCAAGCTGAATACCTGCCCGAGGCGAAAGGATTGAGGCTGGTCGGGCATCAGTGGTCGCCTCGCTCGCACGCGATCAAGGATTTCCTGGCAGGCAATCTCATCCCCTATCGCTGGCTCGAGGTCACGCGGCATCCCGACGCGCGTGCACTGCTGGACGCCGCCGGTGTTGCTGCCGAGGAACTTCCGGCGCTGTTCTTCGAAGATGGATCCGTGCTGCGCAACCCTGAGCCTCGCCAGGTGGCCGAACGCCTCGGCCGCTCGCTCAAAGCCGCGTTCGACGTCTACGACTTCGTGATCGTCGGCGCGGGTCCCGCGGGGCTGGCCGCCGCGGTGTACGGCGCATCGGAAGGTCTGCGGACGTTGCTGCTCGACCGGCACGCACCGGGCGGGCAGGCGGGCACCAGCTCACGGATCGAGAACTATCTCGGCTTCCCGAACGGCGTCAGCGGCAGCGAACTGACGCGCCGTGCGCTGACCCAGGCGCAGCGGCTCGGCGCTGAATTCCTGGCTCCGCTCGAAGTCACCGGGGTGTCGATCGATGCCGGCTACAAGCACCTTACTCTTGCGGACGGTCGTGAGCTGGTCACGCGAACCATGCTGGCTGCTACCGGCATGTTCTATCGCGAGCATCCTGCGCCCGGCGTGGCCGAATACACGGGCGCGGGAGTGTACTACGGCTCCGCCACCACCGAAGGGGCGGCGTTCGCCGGGCGGCGGGTGCTGGTCGTCGGCAGCGGCAACTCCGCGGGTCAAGGCGCGATGTACCTGGCACGCTACGCGGCGGAGGTGCAGATCGTGGTGCGCCGCGAGACCTTGCAGGAGACGATGTCGCAGTACCTGATCGAACAGATCGAGAAGACACCGAACATCCGGCTGCGCGCGCGCACGGAAATCGGGCGCGTCGACGGTGATGGCCATGTGGAACGGGTCACGCTGGTCTCTTCGGCCGATGGATCATGTCAGCTGCAGGAAGCCGACGCGGTGTTCATGTTCATCGGCACCCGCCCGCGAAGCGATTGGCTCCCGGCCACCGTACTGCGCGACGGCAAAGGCTTCGTGCTCACCGGCCGGGACCTGATGGCGGCCGAGACCTACACACGTCTCTGGAAGGAGCCGCGCGAACCGCTGCCGCTCGAAACCAGCGTGCCCGGCGTGTTCGCCGCGGGCGACGTTCGCGCCGGGGCGATGAATCGTGTGGCGTCAGCGGTTGGCGAGGGGTCGATGGCGGTTCGCCTGGCGCACGAGTATCTCGCGCTGATCTGAAGACCCGGATTCGATCATTCCGAGCCGTCTGCCCGCGTTATATCGACCTCCCGATCCTCGCCACTACCGGACACGCGCACGCGCCACGGATTGCAGCACACCTCGCAGTCCTGGATGAAGGCGCCTGCCACGTCCGGTTCGATGTAGATCTCCACCTGCTGGCCGCAGAACGGACAGGTGACCAGGAATTCGTCAGACATCCGAAGCGGCCACGCTTCCTATTTGACTCTCCAGATCGTATTCGAGCCGTCGTCGCTCACATAGAGCGCGTTGTCACTGCCGACGGTGACGCCCACCGGACGTCCCCACACATACCCATCATCAGTGACGAACCCGGTCAGGAAGTCTTCGTAGGTTCCAACGGCGGAGCCGTCCGCCTTGAAAGGCACGCGGATCACCTTGTAGCCGGTACGAAGGTTCCGGTTCCACGATCCGTGCTGCGCGGCGAACGCACTGCCGCCATGAAACACCAGCTGCAGAGAGGCGCTGTGCGGCTGGACGAGCACGTCAGGCGTCACGACCTTGTCCTTCAACTCGGGATGCTTGCCGGCGTGCCGCGGATCCTGCGTGCCGCCCATGTAGAACCACGGCCAGCCGTAAAATCCACCGTCCTCGACGTGCGTGATGTAGTCGGGCACGAGGTTGTCGCCGAGATCGTCGCGCTCGTTCACCGACGCCCATAATTTTGCGGTCTGCGGATGGAAGGCGAGGCCGACGGCATTGCGAATGCCCGTCGCGTAGAGCCGGCGGCCGGACCCATCGGGGTTGTATTCCACGATTACGGCGCGCTCCTTCTCCGCGGGATTGACGTCAGGATCGTCGACGTTGGTCAGCGAGCCCACGCCGATGTACATCTTCTGCCCGTCGGGGGAAAACACGATATCTCGCGACCAGTGGCCTCCGCCCGGCAGCTGGCCACCCGCGGGCACGCCTTTGACCACGATTTCGGGCGGGCCGCCCGCGATCAGATCGCCGACGTGATAAGGAAAGCGAACGATTGAATCGGTGTTGCCGACGTAGACCCACTGCGGCGCCGCGCCCAGCGGATAGAACGCGATGCCGAACGGCCGATTCAGACCGGTTGCGAAGGTCGATACGGTCTGCGCTGAACCGTCGGCCTTGCGCCCGCGCAGCACGCGCACGCGGCCTGGATCGCTCTCGGCCACGAAGATGTCGCCGTTGGGCGCGGTGCGCAACAGCCGGGGATTATCGAGCCCGCTCACGTACTCGCTCACGACGTAGCCGGCCATCGTCTTCGGCATCGCGCCCGCGGGACGGGGCACGACCGTTGGCGGATTGCTCACCGCGCGTGTGGCGCGTGGCTCGGGCAGATCGGCAATTGTGATCTTGTGAGTCGTCCCGGGCACCTCGCGGCGGAAATCCGAGAATGCCGCGAGGCGCCCTTCGATATTCCGCGCCTTGTAGCGCCTGGTCTCATTGGTGCGCGAATTGGTCACGGTGAAGCTGCCGTCGCGCTGTGCGGTGAGCTTCAAATAGTGCGCCGCCGATTCGTCGAGATTCGCGATCATCGCCGCCGGCATGTTCGCGTCCTTGGCGTTGAGCGAGTAGTGCAGCTGCCAGAAGTCCTCGAGACCCGGTGAATCGCGGATCGTCCGCATCGCCTCCGCCGAACCGCCCTTGGTCGGGCCGTTGTTCATGATCGCGACGCGCGGCTTCAAGGCGTGCACGATCACCGGCGCGTTCGACTGCTCGAGACCGTGATGCGTCGAGAGATAAACATCGACGGTACCGAGGAGGTTGTTGGGGCAGACCAGCTCCTGCTCCTTGTTCCAGGTCAGGTCGCCGAGATCGATCAGCCGGAAACGGCCGAACGCGATCATGCTGCCGACCGATCGCGCGTTCTCGGACGGATCGGCCGTCTTGGGCGTGAACGCGGCGCACGCGGCATTCGGCTGCGCACCCACACCCGGCAGCGGTCGCGCGATGTGCTGCCCGCCGGCGGTGACGATGGTGACGTCGAGATCGCGAATGGGAATCTTGTCGCCGGGCTTCGCCTGCAGGTGACGTCCGCTGGCGCGCCCTTTGAGGTAGCCCTCGAAAAGCGCCTTCGCCGCGGCGTCCGTCTCCACGGTGTCTCCGTGATCGATGAACATGCCGACAGGTATCTTCGACGCGATCGCCGCGGCGTTGCCGACGTGATCGTTGTGGTAGTGGGTGACGAGCAGGTAGTCGATCTTCGTCACGCCCGCCTGCTTGATCGTCATGAGCACGCGGTTGAGATCGCGATCCTCGAAACCGGGATACCCGGTATCGATCAGCATCGACTCGCCAGAGGGGGTGACGAACAGCGTGGCCTGTCCTCCCTCGACATCGATGAAGTACACCTCGAGGGCCTTCGCCGGCTGTGCGCCGGCGCGGGCGAGGGCGCACAGGACGATGACGGTGACTGCGAATCTGCGCACGTTATCGATACCCTTTCTGGCGCGGTTCGGGCACCGATCGTTCC
>JBKPSE010000607.1:0-9022 GCA_046765855.1 Acidobacteriota bacterium
CTGACGCTCGGCCGGGCCGAGCCCGAAGGGAAGACGGCCGCAGGCGCCGCGCTCTCGCGCATGCTGGAGCTGCTGCAGCGTCGAGGCATCGTCATCCTCGTATCGGACCTCTACGATGAAGATACGACAGTCGATCGCGCGCTGAAGCGCGCCGCACACACCGGCCACGAAGTGATCGTCTTTCACGTACTGACGCGCGACGAGGTCGAGTGGCCGTTCGGCGGCGACGTGGAGATCGAGGATGTGGAGACCGGCGAGCGCGTGCTGTCGAACGGGAGCCGGTATCGCGACGAGATCAGCGCCTTCCTCGAGCGCTGGCGCACGCGCAGCGCGACCTACGGTATCGACTACGTGCGCGTCTTCACTGATACGCCGCTCGACGCCGCGCTTCGCGGCTACCTGCGTCGTCGCAGCGCGGGAGCCCCGGCGTGATCGTCTGGACCATCCCGGCCGCACTGGCAGGGCTGACGCTTCTGATCGGCCCGCTGCTGGTGCACATGCTGCTGCGACGCCACGCCCGCCGCGTGCTGTTTCCGACGACGCGGTTCGTGCACGCCACGCGCGCGGCCGCCGTTCGCTTTCGCCGTCCCGCCGATCCGGGACTGCTGGTGCTGCGCATGGCGATCGTTGCCGCGTCCGTTCTCGCCGCGGCGCAGCCAATCCTGCTCGCTCGCTGGCGCACGGATCGCTGGAACGGTCGCGTTGACCGCGCGGTCGTGATCGACACCAGCGCCAGCATGGCGAATCCTGCCGAAGCGGATCGCCTGGCTGATCAGGAACTTCACGCATTCGCGTCGGCAAAGTTCCCGAGCGCGGATCTGGATGAGGCGATCGAGCGAGCGTCTCAGTGGCTGGAGCACGCACCGCCGGCCAGGCGCGAGATCGTTGTCATCTCGGATTTTCAGCGCGGCGCGATCGGCGACCACAGCTTCGACTCCGTGCCTGCGGATGTCGGCCTTCGGTTCATACGCGCAGGGACTCAGCCACCGACGCGTTCAGGATCCTTGCCCGTCGTCTCGGGCTGGCGCGAGGCGGACTGGGAGCCGGCGTTTACGCTTGACAGTCGTGGCCTGAACGCGAGCTGGCTGCGGCGCGGGCGCGCGGAACCCGCTCGATGGCTGAGCACGAGGCAGCCGGAGCAGGATGAGGAGGCCGCCAAGCGGGCGGTTGCAGCCGCAATGTCGTTCGGCGTTCCTGCTGGAGACGACGCGCACCGCGTGGTGGTTGCATTCGAGGGCGCGGCAGCTACGAGCCGCGGCGTGGCACTCGAGCGGCCATGGATGCTGCAGGCTGCGCTGGCCTTGCGCCGGAGCGAGCTGCTGCGGGCTGCGGGAGCTGACGTGGCCGCGAGCGATGAGGGTGGAGTTCTTCAGGTACGGACAAACGTGCAGGCAGCGTCGGCGGCCGCGCCGGCGGTCGTGCGCGCGGTGATTACCGCCGTGCGTGCCGTCGATATCGCGGACACCGAATCCGAGGTCGTCACGCTGACGGAGGAGGAGCTTGCGCGATGGCGCCGCCAACCGGCGCCGATCGACGGCATCGCCGAGCGGACGCCGAGCGACGGGCTCGAGTCGCGCTGGCTCTGGGCGATCGCGCTCGGGTTGATTGCACTCGAGACGCGGATTCGTCGCGCTCGACCAAGCGGCGTCGAGAAGGAGACGCATGTCAATGCCGCTTGACGTCTTCCTGGCGCGCGCGGCGGCGCGGATGCGCCTTCGCGATGGATTCCGCGCGATTGCCGCGGGGGGGCTGGCTGCCGCGATTTGCGTGCTGGTGCTCCGCGTATGGGCGGCTCCGGCGCAGGTACGAGGCGTAGCCGGTCTGGCCAGTTTCGCCGCCATCGCCGCGGGAACGTTCGTCGCGCTCCGGCCGCGACGATCGCCGCGTGCCGCAGCTGCCGTCATCGAGCAGCACGAGCCATCGCTGCGCAATCTCCTGATCACCGCGGAGCAGTTGCGCACCGATGCAGCCGCGACGCGGCCGTACATGCGTGAGCGTGTGCTGGCGCAGGCAGGCAAGCGCGCCGGAGGCATCGATCTTGGGCGTGCCGTTCCGCTGCGGCGCGATCTCGCCGCGGTTGCGGGCGCGCTCGGAATTGTCGTCTTCGCGACTGCAGCGCCGTTGCCGGCCGCGTCCTCCCATTCATCCGAGCCGTCGCAAGTTGCCACCTCTCCCGATTCCAGAATCTCCAACTCGAGCTTCGCCGTCGATCTCGTTCCGCCCGCCTACTCGGGCCGTCCTCAGTCGCGACTGACGGATCCCACGGCGATCGAGGTTCTGGCGGGGACGCGCGGCAGGCTGCGGTTCGCCGACGGCGCATCCGTCAACGTGCGCATCAACAATGTCTCCGTTCCGGTCTCGTCCGCCGCGAGCGCCGAAACCACATTCACAGAGAGCGGATACATCGCCATCCGTGGCGACGCTCTCGAGCGGCTGGTGCCTGTCACCGTGATTCCGGATCGCGTTCCCGAGGTAAAAATCACGGCGCCAGCCAAGGATCTGCGCGTCGCGAGCTCCGCCGCGTCTATCCCCGTTGCCGCCGAAGCGGCCGACGATCTCGGACTGGACGCGTTCGACGTCCGCTACACGATCGTGTCAGGCACGGGCGAGCAGTTCTCGTTCACCGAAGGAACGCTTCCCGCAAAGCTCGTACGGACGTCGGACCGGGCGTGGCGTCTCGAGACAACGTTGTCGCTCGCCAGCCTGAAGCTGGAACCCGGCGATGCGTTGATCTACCGTGCCGTCGCCGCCGATCGCCGACCTGGCGACGCGGGGATCGCCTCGTCCGACACGTTCTTCGTCGAAATCGCCGGCCCTGGCGACGTGCCGCTCGAAGGCGTCGACATGCCGCCGGACAAGGAACGCTACGCACTCAGCGAAGCGATGATCGTCCTCAAGATCGAGCGGCTGCAGGCGCGCGAAGCGTCGATGCCGCGTGAAAGGCTCGTCGAGGCCGCCGGCAATATCGCCGCCGAGCAACGGGCGGTCCGCGCGAACTTCATCTTCCTGCTGGGCGGCGAAGTGGAGGACGAAGAAGTCGAGGCCGAAGCCTCGCATGAAATCTCCGAGGGGCGATTTGCGAACCAGGCGCGGCGCGAGATCGTGAACGCGACCGTGCTGATGGCGCGCGTCGAGAAGGCGCTGGGTGCGGTCTCCACCCGCGAGGCGCTGCCGCTGGCGCGCGAAGCGGTGAAGGCGCTGCAGCGCGCGTTCGGCCACAGCCGATATCTGTTGCGCGCGCTGCCATCGCGCGCGCGCATCGATCCGGCACGCCGGCTTTCCGGCGACGCATCAGGCGCGATCGACTGGAGCCGCGCGTTGACGCCGGCCGCGCCGGACACGCTGGCGGAGACGGCTCGCGCGGCCCTGGCGGATCTCGCGAGCCTGGATGCCGGATTCGTCGACTCCGCGCAGCGCGACGCCGTCGCAGCACGTCTGACCGAGATTGCCGAGCGGCTGTTGTCCGGGCCGGCGCGGGCCGATCTGCAGCCCGTCGTCCGCGAGCTCATCGCCTCGCGCGAGGCGTTCATTGCCGGCCGCCTGGATCAGGCGCGCGCAGCGCTGCGCCGCGCGGCGGCGCCGCTGGTCAGCCACGCGCAACGCGGCAGAATCGACGGCGATACGCGATCTCGAGATCTGACTCGCTTGAGCGGGGCCGCCACCCGCTCGGGAGGACGGCAATGATCGGGACACTGGCGAGCGCCGCACGCATAGCGGCCATCCTGATCGCCGCCGCCGCCGTGATCGATCCGGCGATCCCCTTGCCGCACGTCGAGAGGCCGGCACTCCAGGTCTCAGTTGCCGCGCCGAATGCAACACCAGTGGAGCAGGCGCTTCGCGACGCGGGGTTCAGAGTGAATACCGGAGAGACGGAAGCGGCGACGGTCCTCGTCACGCGGGAAGTGCCGCCGCACGTCACGCCGAACACATGGGTGCTCGACGCGTCGCCCGCGGCACCGAATATACGAATCGTCGGCGCCGCCACCTCGTCATCACGAATCCCCGGACAGGCGCTCGACGTGCTGGTGACTGTCGAGGGACACGGCTTCGCGGGGAAGTCGGCGGAGCTCGCGCTGGAAGACAGCGGGATTCCGGTTGCCACCGCCCGGCATCAATGGAGCGGCAACGCGGATCGCTGGAGCGTCCACATGCAGTACCTCCCGGTCAGGGCCGGTGCCGGACGTCTTCGCGCGCGGCTCGCCCCGCTTCCCGGGGAGACCGCGGCTGACGACAACATCGCCGATATCGCCATGCCGCCGATGCGCGGACCGGTGCGCACCCTGATCGTCGAAGCCGCGGTGACCTGGCCCGCGCTGTTCGTGCGGCGGGCGCTCGAGGGGGAGAGCGCGTTCGCCGTGTCTTCGACGCAGCGCGCCAGCAAGAATGTGGCGACTCGCGCGGGAGGACCGCCGGCGGCGCTGACGCGAGAGGCGCTCGCGCCGTTCGAGGTTGTCGTCCTTGGCGGGCCGGATGCGCTGTCGCGCCCTGCCGTCGATGCGCTGCGCTGGTTCGTGGAGAACCGTGGAGGCATCGTCATTCTCGTTCCCGATCGGCAGCCGGCGGGCGAGTACTTGTCACTGCTCGGTGTCAATGCGTTCCAATTGCGCGCGCTGGAAATGCCCGTGCGGCTCGGTCCGGACCTGCTCGCCTCCGAGTTCGCGGTCGCGCGAACTCCGGCGGACGCAGAGGTCGTTGCCGCCGATCCACAAGGCAATGCAGTCGTATTCGCGCGGCGTCGCGGCGCGGGAGCGGTCCTGTTCTCGGGCGCGTTCGACGCCTGGCGCTACCGCGGCCAGGACGGCGAGGGGTTCGCACGGTTCTGGCGGCGATTGGTCGCATCCGCTGCGCTTACCGTGCCACCTGTGCTGGATGTGAGCGTTTCCCCAGCTCTTGCCCGCCCTGGCGATTCCGTGCGGGTGAGTGCTCGAGTGCGAGACGCGGAACTGCTCGAACGCGGCGGCCGAGTCGAAGTCAACTCGGTGCAGGCGCGAGCCATCCGCACCGACAGCAGGATGGATGCATTCATTCGGCTGTGGCCGACAGCCGAACCGGGCGTCTTCGCTGGAGCGTTCACGGTGCCCGCGCCAGGCAATTACGACATCAGCGTCGCTACCGATTCGCTGCGTGGCGACGCGACGCTGATCGCAGCCCCTGATGTCGCGGTACCATCGGCGGCGTCTTCCGACGACTTCGATCTGTTGGCGCGCTCGACGGGTGGACGCGCGTTTCCGCTCGCGCGCTGGCGCGAACTGGTCGATGCCATCGCGAGCGCATTTCCAGCCAAACGGATCACGCGAGCCACCCACTTGATGCGATCTCCCTGGTGGTGCGTCCCCTTTGCCGCGCTGTTGTGCGCGGAATGGGCCGTTCGCCGGAAGCGTGGGCGGCCGTGAGCGCGTCGATCGATACGTATCTCGATTACCTCCGCGACGTGCGCAGGATGTCGCCGAACACCCTGAGCAGCTACGCGCGCGATCTTGCGGTGCTGGCATCCTTCGCGGAAAAAAAGGGACGCGCGCTCGAGGCTCTCGACCGCGCCGATCTGGAAGCGTTCGTCCGCTGGTCGATGACCAGCGGGCTTGCGCCGCGCTCGGTGGCTCGCGCCATCGCCTGCGTCCGCGGCTTCTATCGGTTCCTGCTGATCGAGAAGAAGGTCAACGCCGATCCGGCGGAGGATCTGCGCGCTCCGCGAGCCTGGCCGGCACTGCCGAAGTATCTCGACCTTCAGGAGGTCGACCGCCTGCTCGCGCAGCCGGACACGTCGGTGCCGCGCGGCGTGCGCGACAAGGCGCTGATCGAGTTGCTCTATGCGACGGGGTTGCGAGTCACCGAACTTCTCAGCCTCAAGGCCGCGGACATCAATCTCGAAGCCGGTTATCTGACCTGCATCGGCAAAGGCGACAAGCAGCGCATCGTCCCGCTCGGCGAGTCGGCTGCGGAGTGGGTGCGCCGGTACGCCCGGGAGGCGCGGCCGGCGCTTCTGAAAGGGCGCAAGTCGAACTGGTTGTTCGTCAACGCAAAGGGAGGCACGCAGCTCTCCCGCGTCGGCTTCTGGAAGCTGCTGAAGGAGTACGGGATCAAGGCCGGCGTGTCGCGCGATCTCAGTCCGCACGTGCTGCGGCACTCGTTCGCGACGCACCTGCTCGAACGCGGCGCGGATCTCCGCGCGATTCAAATGATGCTCGGGCACGCCGATCTGTCGACGACGCAGATCTACACGCACGTGCTCGAGGCCCGGCTGCGCGCCGTCTATGACAAATTTCATCCGCGGAAATAGGATGTGGTACAGTTCGTAGGTTCTGGCTACTGCCAATTCCGCATACGCGAAGGAGTTCGATTCGCCCATGAGCCGTAACGGCCGCTACCTGTTCACTTCGGAATCGGTCACCGAAGGGCACCCCGACAAGATTGCCGACCAGATCTCCGATTCGATTCTCGACGCCATTCTCGCGCAAGACCCTGTCGGTCGTGTCGCGTGCGAAACGCTGGTGACCACCGGTCTGGCCATCGTTGCCGGCGAAATCACGACCAGCTGCTACGTCGATTTCCCGAGCATCGTCCGCGAAACCATCCGTGAAGTCGGCTACACACGCGGCAAATACGGCTTCGATTCCGAGACCTGCGCGGTGCTGTCATCGATCCACGGGCAGTCTCCCGATATCGCGCAAGGCGTGGACCCTGGGGGCGCCGGCGACCAGGGATTGATGTTCGGCTACGCCTGCACCGAGACCGCCGAACTGATGCCGATGCCGATCATGCTCGCGCACAAGCTGGTTCGCGGCCTCTCGGAACGGCGCCGCGACCAGTCGATGGATTACCTGCGTCCGGACGGCAAGTCCCAGGTTTCGGTCGAATACGACAACGGCCGGCCCGCGCGCGTCGACACAATCGTCGTGTCGACCCAGCACAGCCCGACGGTCACCAACGACACGCTGCGCGAAGACATTACCGAGAAGATCGTCAACAAGGTCATCCCGAAGGAGATGATGGACGCGAAAACGCGCATCCTGATCAATCCGACGGGACGCTTCGTCGTCGGCGGTCCGCACGGCGACGCCGGCGTGACCGGACGCAAGATCATCGTCGACACCTACGGCGGGGCCGCGCCGCACGGCGGCGGCGCGTTCTCGGGCAAGGATCCGACGAAGGTGGACCGGTCGGCCTGCTACATGGCGCGCTACGTGGCGAAGAACGTCGTCGCCGCGGGGCTCGCCGAGCGCTGCATGGTGCAGCTCGCCTACGCGATTGGCGTCGCCGAGCCGGTATCCGTCCTGATCGACACTTACGGAACCGGCACGATCGCCGACGAGAAGATCAGCGAGCTGGTGCGCGCGCACTTCAAACTGACGCCGCGCGGGATCATCGAGTCGCTCGATCTGCGCCGGCCGATTTACAAGAAGACGGCCGCGTTCGGCCACTTCGGCCGCACCGAGCCCGAATTCACCTGGGAGCGCACCGACAAGGCCGCGGCGCTGCGGGCCGATGGCGGCAAGTGATCGCGTTGTCGAGCGCAGATTGCAGATTGACGGATTGTCGATGGGCGGTTGAAGATTGACCGATTGATACTCCGGCGATTGGCAATCTGGACGCTGGCCGTGGTGATCACGGTCAGCGTCTTTTTGTTTGTGCTGGCGCCGCCGGCGCCGCAGCGCGTCAGCACCGCGGGCTGGGAAGCCCTCGCGGCGCGGACGGTGTCCGGCGCGTATCACATCCACACGACGCGATCCGACGGGCACGGCGATCGCGCAGCGATTGCGTCCGCCGCCAAACGCGCCGGGCTGCAGTTCATCATCCTGACGGATCATGGCGATGCGACGAGGCCGCCAGACCCGCCGTCTTACGTCGACGGTGTGCTCGTCCTCGACGGGGTCGAGATCAGCACGGATGACGGCCACTACGTCGCCATCGACATGCCGCGCGCGCCATATCCGTTGGGAGGCACTGGCGAGGCCGTGGTCGAAGACGTCCGCCGCCTCGGCGGATTCGGCATCGCCGCCCATCCCGACTCGCCCAAGCCGTCTCTGCGCTGGACCAGCAGCGCCCTACCAGACGGCATCGAGTGGTTGAACTTCGACAGCGAGTGGCGCGACGAAACGCGGCTCCGATTGCTGCGGGCGACCATCGCCTATTTCATCCGGCCGGCAGCGGCGCTGACGATGGTGCTCGATCGCCCGGCGACGCTCGATGCGAGGTGGCCGGCGTTGCTCGCGTCGCGCCCCGTCGTCGGTCTGGCGGCGTCGGACGCACACGGGGGCGTCGGGCGGCGCAGCGAGGACGCATCGCGCAATCTTGCCGGCAGCATCGGGATCCCGAGTTACCGCGCGAGTTTCAGCGCGTTCACCAATCGCGTGATCCTCGAGCGGCCGCTGAGCGGCGAGGCGGCGGCGGATGCCCGCGCCATCTACGGCGCCATCCGCGGCGGTCGCGTGTTCAGTGCGATCACCGGCCGTGCGGCGCCGGCGCTGCTCGACTTTGCCGTCGAAGCCGCCCAGTCGCGCGGCGGCATGGGCGCTGTCCTCGGTGAAGATTCCGACGGAACGCTGATTGCGCGCTCGCCGGTGCCCGACGCGAGCGAGATGTCGATCGTCCGTTATGGGCAGGTGATGACCAGTGCTCGCGGCGGGCAAGTCCGCCACGTCGTCACCGGCGGAAAGGGCGCGTATCGCGTGGAGGTTCAGGTCCCCGGTGGGTTTGGTGTCCCGCCGATTCCATGGATCGTTTCCAATGCCATTTACTTTGGAGCCGGTGCTCGAGGTACTGGACCTGCGACGGCTCCGGCGGCGCCTGAGCGTCCGGCGACTGCCAACCGTGCCGCCCCCTTTCCCTGGCGAATCGAAAAAGATCCCTCGTCCAGCGGCGTGCTGAGGACCACGGACACCGAAGCCGCTCTCGAATTCAAGCTTGGTGAGGGTGCGCGCGCGAATCAGTTCGTCGCGCTCGCCAGCGACCTCCGGCGGCAGGCCTTCAGCGTGATCGATCTATCACTGGCCGGGGACCGGCCGATGCGTGTGTCCGTCCAGCT